>CANNMA010000007.1 GCA_947505805.1 bacterium | reverse complement strand
TTCATCGCTCCCACTTAACGCTCCTGTTGAAATTGAAGCAATTTTTGAATTAGAATCAAAATAACTGTTTATACAAAATTTTCTAAAATAATTCCTAGCAAACGAGCTTGAACAGCCCAGTAGGATAAGTTTTGAAAACAATTAAGTTAATTATATTTTTGTACAAGACGTGTTGCTAAAGAATCAAAAAAATCTTTAATACAGCTTTAATCTAAGTGTTGAATTTTCGTATAAGTTCTAAAAATTATTACTGATTACCTTCAGCAATAATTTTTTTGACCATCACTCGTGCCCGCTTGTAAGGAGCAACTGTATTAACTTGTACCCATTTACTAAGCGGCCACTGCTTGCCAGAACCGATGGTACACCAGTCCCAAATACCTAAACGAGTAAGATTATTAGTCTTTTGTTCTAGTTTTACAAAAGCAATGATCTCTTCCACCACTTTGTAAAAAGCTTCAAGCGTAGTTGCTTTATCTGTATATCGATATTTTTCTGAAAAATGGTTTGCAAGACCAACGTAATCCCACGTCACAAACCCTTCACCTGGCATCACTACAGTTTTCTTTGCAACTCCTGCTTTGTACCAACCGATCAAAAGCTTTCCCCAACCAATTTGATACGCAATGATATCTGCAACAGAAACAGCACCACCAGTGCCTTCAGTTATTTTTTTGTAAAACAGTTCTTCAGAAACAGTATCAACAACATCAATCAACTGATCATAACTTTGAGCAATTTCATCACTCAATGGCACTTTATAGTTTTGTATCATTTTACGCATACAAACAATCTCCTCATTTTTTCAGAATACAATACTATTCTATGTTCTTAACAAATCTGCAATGCACGCTTCTAGCGCAACTGTATCTTTTGTATCAACTTCAACATCAGGGCTATATGATTCATTATCCTTACGGATTCTATTACGAAACACTTTGATAGGAGTTATAAAAAAACCAATCCCACTGGGTAATTCTGCAGCTTTGCATTCCATATATAATCTATCTGCTTTAGTTGTCTTTCCAACTAACGTTACTGATGGATCCATCATTTTTAATTCATCAATACAATCCAAAGCAGCACTAACATTTCGCTCATCAATAATTGTTACTATTTTTGCAGCAACAGAATTTTTTAATTCACAACCATCATGTAAAGACATTTTTTTAACAGGAATTTCTGTGTAATATGGCTTTTGTTCTGACAGAGCATCGGCTATTCCATCTACTATTTCTTTAAGCTCAGCATGTTGATAACGAGCATACAACGCATACAGATGAATACTGTTTTCTTCGCTTGCTCTCCAATCAATAGATACTGCTTGGTATGCTTTTGCTCGCTGCTGCTGTGCATATTTATAACCAAACAACTTATCCATTATCATACTGGCATAATCAGAATTACCCCCACGATTACCCCGTAAATCAAATATGATATTTTTCTTACTTTTAATCGTTGAAATTTCTGTTAAAAATTTTTCAAACTCTTTTTCTTGTTCTTGATCCAATTCGAATGTAGGTAGCGCAACCCAAACAGTTTCTACATCTTTATGTTCAATTAAAAATTGTGATGTAAGAATAGGAGCTAAACTATACGTATTTTTTTGAGCCCATTGAATACGTAAATGTGCATCGTCAAAATTTTTTGTAAAAATGTTTAATGCTTTCTTAGAATCTTCAAAAGTGACTGCTTTCATTAAAGATTCTTTTGCCTGTAAATAATTTTTTTCAAGATGATCAGAAAATTCTGGATCTTCTTGATTATAGATTCCTGGATGATTTTTTTGAATCTGACCGTAGATAAAATCTAAATCCTCACTATAACCACATTGAACTGTTCCAAAAAAAACAATGCTTATCGCAATCAAAAACTGTTTCTTAAAAATACTCATAATTTTCCCCAAATCCCTCGATCTGATTATTGTTTATTATTAGCCGATCTGCAAACATGAATAAACTGCTCGCTAGACATGTAAAAAGGCTGCCCAAGATTTTCCACTAACACATCTTTTTGAGTTATGTAATGCGCCGACCCAAAGACAACTAATACTTTTTTATATTTTGAAAGGCTTTGCATAATAAGTTCAAGCGCATGAGTATCTCTTACCCAGATATCTAAATTCATAAGATTTTGAAGATAATCATTATGATAAAGACTAGGGGCAAAAAAATAACCGTCCATCAGATCGTTAAATGGAACATCTTTATGCAATTTTTTACGTAACCACATTGTATAATCATAAAATGTATACTCAGAACCTCCAAACCATTCCAAAAAAATATTTTGCAGATCTGCTTCACTAGAAAGACCCCTTTTACGCACAAATTGAGGTATCATAAAAGTAAATCGATAAAAACACATATCTATCATTGAATGTTCTGAAGTCGATGAAAACCCCTTCCATTCTGTTTTACGTAGATGTTTCAAAAGAATATCAAGTTCTGGGAAAGCACCTACATAATCAATACCATTCGCACTCGCTAATAAACCACTATATCCAGTCTCGCCCGGATCATTTCCCACTGGATAAGAAACACCCAAAGCTGTTGGTATTCCTTCAAGAATAATCAAGTCTGGACGAAATTGTTCAATGGCGTGCTTGATCATTTGAAATGTATGTGATTTTTCAGTAATTGAATGCATAACAGCAAGATATAAAAGTTCATTGTGATCATTTTTAAAGTGAACCGCAAAAGGCCAATTAATTTTCAAACCCTGTGTTTTATAAAATTCTATATGGTGCTCCACATCAAGACGACGAACTTTATTAGTGTCTACGTTATAACTTTGTAATTCACTTACAAGTGAAAAAAAAGTTACTAACACAATCAAAAAATGCTTGTTAAAAATACTCATAATTTTCCCCAAATCCCTCGATCTGATTATTGTTTATTATTAGCCGATCTGCAAACATGAATAAACTGCTCGCTAGACATGTAAAAAGGCTGCCCAAGATTTTCCACTAACACATCTTTTTGAGTTATGTAATGCGCCGCCCCAAAGACAACTAATACTTTTTTATGCTTTGAAAGGCTTTCCATTATCACTTCAAGCGCGCATACATCCCGTATAAAAATATGTTTAGCGGATAACTGCTGAAGATAGGTATTGCGTAAAAATACATCGCACAACAATGGATCTTCCAGATCTTGAAAAGAAACATTTCTACCTAATTTTTCATGTAACCATGCTCTATACTCATCGTAGCTATATGATGAACTCATAAGATTAAAAGATGCATAACATTCTTCTAGTAGCCCTGGAATATCCGCTTCTGTCCTTAGTTGCCCTTGATTTTTAAATTGAAACAGAGTCCGACTAAAGATAAAGAGATCTAAATCTTTTGCAGTATATCCACTTATCTTTAAAATTTTTAAAAAATCATCTTGAGATGGTTCTGTTCCCATAAAATCAATACTGTTTTTTGTTGCAAGATAGATCGCATAGACGACCTCACTGTAAGTTCCTCGTAAAATCATCTCTTTGTTAAACAGTTCTTTTAAATAACTAGGAGAAATGCCTTGATCTTTAGTAAATCCTTCTAAAACTATAAAATCAGGTTTAAAAACTTCTATTGCCTGTTTGACCATATGAAAAGTTTGAGAATTTTTATCTGCTTGATGATAAGAAGCAATATACAGCAACTCATTATTGTCGTTTTTAAAATGAGCTGCAAAAGGGCATGTAAGTCGTTTTATATACAAAAAATTGTTAATCAGTCGACGAGTAACCTCATGAACGTTATTACAATCTAACGTATACCCATGGGATACCGTTACCGTAAAAAAAGCAAGTAGTAACGTGCTATACAATTTTTTCTTAACTCTATCCATAATCCCCCCCAGACCTGATTATTGTTGTAGTGCGGTAGTCAAATAACTACCAAATTTCTGCACATCCGCTTCTGTAGTAAAACATGATGTTACAAAACGATACTGATTTAAACCCGGAACGCCCCACTCATAAAAATGAACAGTATTGTTACGCAAAGAGGCCACAGTAGCTGAAGCCAGTATACCAAATAACCCATTTCTTGCTACTAGCTAGTATATTAGATACAAAAATACCGCCCAGTTTTTAAACCAAGCGGTATTTAATTTATGGTGGAGAGAGAGGGATTCGAACCCTCGATGCCCCTTTCGAAGCATACATGATTTCCAATCATGCTCTTTCGACCACTCAGACATCTCTCCAGCCTTGCAACACCAACTTATTCTTTGTTGGTATCGCCTGCATCACTTTTTGGAGCTTCAGGAGCCGGAGCTACTGGTCTTGCTTCTGAAGTTACTGGACGTGGAGTGAATTCTCTTTTTGGAGCATTTGGATCGTACGGCCTGCGAGGTCTGTTTGGATCAAATTCTCTTTTTGGAGCATTTGGATCGTATGGTCTACGAGGTCTGTTTGGATCAAACTCTCTCTTTGGCGCATTCGGATCAAATTCTCTTTTTGGAGCGTTTGGATCGTATGGTCTACGAGGCCTGTTTGGATCAAATTCTCTTTTTGGAGCGTTTGGATCGTATGGTCTACGGGGTCTGTTTGGATCCCATTCTCTTTTTGGCGCATTCGGATCAAATTCTCTTTTTGGAGCATTAGGATCGTATGGTCTGCGAGGTCTATTTGGATCAAATTCCCTTTTAGGTGCATTTGGATCGAATTCTCTCTTTGGAGCATTAGGATCAAACTCTCTACGAGGACCAGGAGTAAATTCTCTTCTTGGAGCGCTTGGATCGAACTCTCTTCTTGGAGCGCTTGGATCAAATTCTCTTTTTGGAGCATTCGGATCAAACTCTCTTCTTGGAGCTGAACTACTTGAACCAAAATCTTTTTTAGGACCTTGAGTAAACGTACGTTTTTGTCCACCAGCAGATTTGTTTCCACCTTGACCAAAAGGCTTTTGACCTTCACGACGAGGAGGGAACGTCTTTTTGCCAACAGATTTTTTACCTGTTGCTTCTTCGTCTTCTTCTTTTTCAAGAAGAGCAACAAGAGCTTCGTTTACAGGAGAAAGATCTGAGCCTTCTTTACGTTCAGCACGACGTTTTTCACGCAATAATTCAAGTTCTTTTTCTTCTTCTTTTTTCTTAGTATCAGCAACTTGTTTTCCACGAAGAGCAGCTTCAGTAAGAGGTTTAATAACCGCTTCAATTGAATGAACTGAATCATCATTACCTGGAATTACATAGTTAACCAATAATGGATCACCATTGGTATCCACAAGAGCAAAGACTGGAACGCCAACAACAGCAGCTTCTTTAATAGCTGAAGCTTCTTTTTTAACGTCCACAACAACGATAGCACCTACTGGCCAAGCCAAGTTAACGATACCACCAATGTTTTTGTGTAATCTTTCAACAATCTTTTGGAAAGTGTTAAGTTCTTTTTTTGTATAGTGAACCGTATCAGCCTTTGTTACTACATCTTTAAAATGCAAATAACGAGTTACTGATTTTTTCACTTGAGGGAAGTTAGTTAATGTTCCACCAATCCAACGATGTGTTACATACGGCATACCAACAAGTTGTGCAGCATTCATCATAGTTTGTTGTGCAGGTTTTTTTGTACCGATCCAAAGAACGGTTTTACCTTCAGCAACAATCTTTTCAAGCGCTTTACACGCTTTATCAAGTTGAACAGCTGTTTTTGCAACGTTAATCAAATGAACATTGTTTTTGGTTCCCCAAATGTAGGGAGCCATACGCGGGTTCCACCGGGATGATTGATGACCGAAATGAACTCCGGCCTTAACTAACAAACGAAAATCTATCATGAGATCCTTTCAACAGGGTTACTTCTACTATTTTCTGGCACGAACTGCATCGGACGCCACCCTGACTTGAGAAAATAGGCTTTTTACAATGTTTTTTAGAGTACCAGTTTTTGATACTTTTGCAATTCTTGGATTATCGTCCAGATAAGCTAGTAAGCCTATACGGCTCATTCGTATAAGCTTACTTATAATTAAAATAAGAACTTATGATTTTATTGGATGATGAGTTCCATGCTCAACATCATCAGCCCCGATAACTTCTCCACGCTTAATTGCCTGTTGATAACGTTTACCCAAAAAGTATGAAACAAGAAGCCATAGCCCAATAAGTCCTATAAAAAAAGTACTTTCAAAAATTGCAGCCAGTGCTGGAGCTAAATGATTAGTAGCTATATTAAAACTTGATCCAACACCACGAGCAAACTTTTTACCAAAAGTATCAATCCATGCCTTTGACTTAAACTTCATTGCCTTAACTGTAGGAATATAAAGAGACTCTGTTACTGGCTGACTGAATGCATAATACACAGCTCTTAACGTAATAAAGGCTGCTACTAAAGCATTAGGCGAAGAACTACAAATACGGTATATAACTAAAACACCAATGACAAGCGGCATAACCATCAATGAAAAGCGCTCTCCTAATCGAGTTACAATAGCTCTTGTTCCAAAGAATGAAATCAGAAACCCTATAAAATGGGTGATAAATACTAACTTAAACAAAAAGCAACTTGTTCCTGAAACAGTTCCCCCGCCACTTTCTTGCGCCACTCCAAGCCGCATATAACTGAGTACCGCATTAATAACTTCATAAAAGAACAATGAACAAAAGATACCAAACGCGTATGGATAGCGAAGTAAATAAGCAAGCCCTGCCCACATCCCCGTTTCACCTTCATCACCTGATTTAATTTGCTGTTTTTCAAATTGATAGGCAGCTTCATACCCATGCAAATAACGACCAGGAACTTTTTTAATCATCATTAAAATCATAACTGGAACAAGAAGTAAGAGTAGTGCTGATAAAACCATCAACAATAAATGTATATGAGTATCAGAGAGAGCTAGCCCATACATTCCATGATCATTATACGCAAGCAAAAACCAAGCAATGCCAGAAGTAACCATACCACCAACTTTTGAATATGAAATTAATATTCCATAACTTTTTTTAGCACCATCTGGTGTAGTAATTGAACTCAAAAATGCCCAAAAAACACCCAACACAAAGGGAGAAAAACTTTCAACATAAAAGAAATAAATCCAACCAAAGAGCCAATACATCAATGAATCAGAAGTGTTTTGTACCCCAAGGCCATAATAGGCAACAACAGCAGCACAAAAAAAACCTATAATGCTGTATGCAAATGAAAAAATACACAGTAATTGATAGCGGCGAATTGAATCAACCATTTTTGAATACAAAAGAACGATAGGTATTAACCCTATAATCATAAAGAGTTTAGCAAAAGGAACATATTCCTTTCCACCCACAATATCCAAAAATAACGAATCCTTAAGCTCTTTAATAATCGTATAGGAGGCAATAATTGAAAAAAACACACTCCCTAAAAAAAACGTTTTTAACCGCTCGTATCGAGTTGCCTCTCTTTGTACATCTACCGCTTTTTGCATACAACGTCCTTAGACAAAATTATGGTATAAAAAACTACAAAAAAAAACTTCTGCAAAAACAGAAGTTTTATATATTCTACGCTACACTCTCCAAGCATATTAACGCTTTACCCGTACAATGTAATTGAAAAATTGTGCTACTCATAAAACATCCTTTCCAATTACACGTTCGATTGATCACTTTTTAATAATCATTTATTGGCTAAAATTAGTAAAAACTTTCTACATGAATCATACCTTGATTCTCCTTTGCGTAAAGCTATGGAGAATCGAATTACACTCGAATGCCTTTACAACAACAATTCTAGCATATTTTATACATTGTGAACAGAGGGTTTATTACAAAAAGAAATCGGTTTACTCAAGAATATTAAGATTAAAAAAGGCACCTATTCAAGTGCCTTTTAAGCTTATGGTTACATTTAACACACAGGACGATCTTCTTTAATTGCTTGAGCATGTGTTCTCCCCAAAAATGCTGCTGCCAGCAACCAGAGAGAAATAAGTCCCATTGAAACTAAAAGACTTACCCACACAAAACCGTGAGCCCCTAATAATTTTCTTGAACTATTGATAAGAGAGCCAAGTGCTTTTGATGAACGCCCTCCAAACATTTCAATCCAAGCCTTTGCCTTATATTTAGTTTCTTTGGTCGTTGGAATATACAGTTGTTCTTTTGCTGGCTGATTAAGTGCATAGTTAATTCCTTTGCAAAAAATCATAGTTCCAAAAGCAACTGAAAGAATCGGGTTAATAAAAACAGCTGCAAGGGCCAAACTCATAACAAGAGGCAATAACATCAATGTTCTTCCAAGCCCAATACCACGACCAATTCTATCAATTCCAAATAACACCGATACCAATGCAATGATATTGGTCCAAATTGCATAATCACTCAAATAGACCCCAAGCGCATGCCCCGTATAAGAAGCACTTGCAAATGCCTTAAATTTAAAATCTAAAATAGTAATGATAACGTTGTAAGAAAGCACACCAATAAAAATACCCATAAGATAAGGCTTAGTAACTAAAAGACGCAACCCTTCCATAAAGCCGGTTTTTACTTTTCCTTCAAGAGGCTTTTTTGTTTCTCCATGAAAACCCTTCATCTGATCTTTTGACGTATGATGAATATAATAATAAATAACAAACGGTAACATGCATAAAACTACTACACCAGCAACAATAGCATACGATGTACCAACCCATTTGGTCATATATTTACCAAGGAGTGGTCCTGCTATTCCTCCACTTTGGGCACCAATAATAATTGTCGCATACCCACGATTTGCCGCTTCTGGAGTTGTAGTATCAGAAACAAATGACCAAAACAATGTGATCATAGTCATACCAAATGTTTCAACAAAAATATAAAACGACCATCCTAAAAATCGGGTAGGGTCTGCAACGGTATTATCTATTCCAGTAATTGGATTCAAAATAAGAATTGCAAATATAATCGCCAGAACTGCATAAAAAAGGGTCAACGTATACAAAAGCTTATGAGGAGATAATCGATCAACAAGCTTAGAATAAATCATGATAAAAAAAACAATCAAAAGAGCCGAAAGCATCTTAGCCATCGGTTGATAATTAATTCCAACCATCGTTATAAAGACACTATCTTTGATAGGTCTTAATAACCAATACACACCCACTGTAATACCAAAAAGAACCGCGAGCGTTGAAAACTTTTTACGCTCTGCATTATTTTCAAAAGACCCGCTAAAAAATGATTTAAGCGCACGTAACATACAGCAATACCTTTCACTGATATATTTTATTTTGCCTCACCGGCATAAACAAAACCCCTCATAACAAAAAAGGGCACTCTTTTTTGAGAGCACCCTTTATTTTTTATTTTATGCTTAACATACTGGTCGATCTTCTTTGATCGCTTGAGCATGCGTTTTACCCAAGAACACCGCTGCAGCAAGCCAGATTCCAATAAGTCCAAGTGATACTATCAAACTGAACCAAATGAAACCATTCGCTCCCAAGGCCTTTTTGGTACCATTAATTACAGAACCCAAACCTTTTGAAGAACGTGAACCGAACATATCGATCCATGCTTTTGCTTTGTACTTAGTTTCTTTGGTTGTTGGAATATAGAGTTGTTCTTTTGCTGGTTGGTTAAGTGCATAGTTAATACCTTTGCAGAAAACCATGATCCCAAAAGCAAAAGCAAGTGTCGTATGGAAAGACAAAGTAATCATTGCAATAGCAACAATAATAGGAAGTAACATTAATGTTCTACCAAGTCCAAGCTTTACACCAAGCTTATTTACACCAGCAAGTACACAAACAAGGGCAACAAAATTTGTTGCAATCGCATACTTAAACATGAAAATACCAAGCTCATGGCCTATGTATGAACCGCCAGCAAGTGATTTAAAGTGGAAATCAAGAATTGTCACAATAATTTCAAAAAACGCTACAACAATAAAAATACCAAGCAAATACGGCTTAGTAAGCAAAAGGCGTAATCCTTCTAAAAATCCTGTTTCAGCTTTTTTGCCTTCAAGAGGTTTTTTAGTTTCTCCGTGGAACCCTTTCATTTGGTCTTTAGTTGCATGATTCATGTAGTAATACACAGCCAATGGTAAGAAGCAAAGAACCACCACACCAAATAAAATTGCGTATGAAGTACCAAGCCATTTTGTAAGGTACAGCCCCCCAAGAGGACCTGCTATACCACCAACTTGAGCACCCATAACAATGGTTGCATACCCGCGTTTTGCAGCTTCTGGAGTTGTTGTATCAGCAACAAATGACCAGAAAAGTGCAATCATAATAGATCCAAAACTTTCTACAAATAAGTAAAAGGTCCAGCCTAAAAAACGGCTTGGGTCAGCTACCGTATTATCAATACCAGTCACTGGATTGAGAATAAGTAAAGCAAAAATAATTGCTAAAATTGCGTAAAACGTTGAAAGGCCATACATAAGTACATGACGAGAAAAACGATCAACTAATTTTGAGTAAATTAAGATCAAAGGAACAATAACAATAACAGACAACATTTTGACCATTGGAAGATAATCAGAACCAATCATTGTGATAAACACACTATCTTTGAGTGGTCGCAGCAACCAATATACACCAATGGTTATGCCAAAAAGAACTGCAAGAGTCGAAAACTTTTTGCGTTCATGAGCACTTTCAAAAGGACTCTTAAAAAACGATTTGAGCGCACTTAACATAAAGTAACACCTTTCTTTAATAAACAACGAATTAACACACCACTCTATCTTCACGCAGAGCTTGAGCGTGTACTTTTCCAACAAACAAAGCTGCCATCATCCAAACACCAATGAGGCCAAACGATATCAATAAACTAAACGCTATAAATCCTTCTGCACCAAGAATTCCTCGCGTACTATTGATAATCGAAGCACCACCTTTAGACAAGCGAGAACCGAACATATCGATCCATGCTTTTGCCTTGTATTTAGTGTCTTTTGTTGTAGGAATATACAACTGCTCCTTCACCGGTTGATTGAGTGAATAATTAAACGATTTTTGCACAGCTTGTATCACAAATGCAACTGCCAAAAACGGATAAAAACTCATGCCGACAACACAGAAACCAACTAAAATAGGAAGCAACACGAGCGTTTTTCCAACACCCAATGAACGACCAATTCTATCAATTCCAACCACAATACATACTAATGCTATAAAATTTGCAAAAATTGCAAAATTATTCAGGAACACAATAAGCGCGTCTCCTGTATACGATGCTTTTGCTAAACCTTTAAATTGATAATCCAAAATTGCATTAATAACTTCATAAAACGAAACAATTACGAAAATACCAAGAAGATACGGCTTTGCAATCAGCAGGCGCAATCCTTCAAAAAATCCTGCTTTTTTATGATCACCCTCGATAGGAGAATGCTCATTAGTCTTAAACCCTTCCATCTGACCACGCGGCACATGATTAACGTAATAAAAAACAGCTAAAGGCAAAAAACACAAAACCACTACACCAAACAAAAGTGCATAGCCTGTTCCGCCAGTACCAATACCTAAAATAATAAATCGTGACACCAAAGGAAGTAAAACAGCACCCATTTGAGCGCCCATCACAATAACAGGATATCCCCGTTTTGCTGAATCAGGAGTAGTCGTATCAGACACAAACGCCCAAAAAAGAGCTGCCATGATAACACCAAACGTTTCTACATAGACGTAAAAAGCCCAACCTAAAAAACGGCTTGGATCAGTTATGGTATTTGCGATACCTGTAACTGGATTCAAAATAAGTATTGCAAAAATAATTGCTGTAACAGCATAAAAAACTGAAAGAATATAAAGAACAACATGACGTGAAAATGAATCAACAAGTTTTGAATAGATCATAACTGCTGGAATAATAACGACGACAGAAAGCATTTTTACTAAAGGAACGTACTCAGTGCCCACCATGGTCAAAAAAAGACCATCTTTTATGGGCCGTAACAGCCAATAAACACCTATCGTAATACCAAAAATAACCCCTAACAATGAGAACTTTTTACGCTCATCTTTTTGAAGCATTCCACCAAAAAAAGATTTCACTCTCTCAACCATCCCAAACGTTCCTTTCTATTCGATATATTAAAACGTTATTCCTTTGATTTGTGCCCCCTCTAATCAAGACAATGTAAGGAAAGGGTGTATTCTACTCCCTTTTTGCTCCTATAGCTACTTTTTTATTCCCCTTAGGCTCAAGGATAGCTTTTTAAACAGTTTTTTTTATCTTCGAATACTACGATGGTAGGCTTACTTTCCATTTTACTCGTTTACTAAAGCTTCTCTCTCTGTTATCCTTTGCTCTTTAATGATTAAAGTAACTTGTATACTAGTACATTTATTACTCTGCAAAGCTTTTAGCTTAAAATACGAGAAGAGACAGTCTAACAATTTTTAAATTGGTTTTAAAACATGAGCATACCAAGCGAATTTGAAAACGAAAAAAACCTTCCTACAGCACAAGAGCTGGAAGACGGGTTACCACTTCTTCCGTTGAAGAATGTAGTTCTCCTTCCAAAAAGTATCTTGCCTGTCATTGTCGGAAGAGCTTCTTCTGTTAGAGCTGTTGAAGCTGCTCTTAAGGGTACAAAGACTGTTTTTGTTACCGCTCAAAAAAATCCTGATATTGAAACTCCCACAGAAAAAGACGTGTACGCTTATGGTACATGCGCACTTATTTTACAAACCATGCGTATGTCTAATGGAACGCTCAAAATTCTTGTTGAAGGACTTTCTCGCGCAAAAATGGAACGTTTTGAAACCGCTCCAGAAGATTTTTACATAGCTCATTGTACTAATCTTTCTACTCCAACTATTTCTCGAACTGCCGATTTTGAAGCTTCATGGAGAATGTTTCAGTCATTGTATGAAAGTTATTCAAAACTCAATGACAAAATCCCACAAGACCTTTTGTCTCTTGGCAAATCACTTGAAGATATCGATTATGTTGTTGATACAACCGCAGTACACTTGAATTTATCATTTGAAGATAGACAAGAAATTCTTGAAACTCTTGATCTTAAAAAACGACTACTCAAAATTAGCGCTTTTCTTAAAAAAGAAATCGATATTCTTGAAATTGAACAACGCATCCGTGGCAGAATTCAGACGCAAGTTGAAAAAAATCAGCGTGAATATTATCTGACTGAGCAAATCAAAGCAATTCAAAAAGAACTTGGTCGAGAAGATCAACAGGACGAACTTTCTCAATTACGAGATAAAATCAAATCATTAAAACCTACTAAAGAAGCTTTAGAAAAAGTTGATAAAGAACTTAAAAGACTTGAACTAATGCCCCCTCTTTCATCAGAAGCAGTCGTAAGTCGCCATTACATAGACTGGATCGCATCGCTTCCTTGGTCAAAAGAAAGCAAAGATCGCATCAGTCTTGATCAAGCTGAAAAAATTCTTAATTCCCATCATGCTGGTCTTAAAAAACCAAAAGAACGTATTATTGAGTTCTTAGCTGCTAAAAAGTTTTCAAAAGCACTCGATCGCTCCCCCGTTATCTGTCTTGTCGGTCCTCCTGGTGTTGGTAAAACATCTCTTGCACAGTCAATTGCAGATAGTCTTGGGCGTGAATTTGTTCGAATTGCTCTTGGTGGTATTAAAGATGAAGCTGAAATTCGCGGCCATAGAAGAACTTACATCGGAGCGTTGCCTGGTAAAATTATTCAATCGATGAAAAAAGCAAATACAATCAATCCGGTTATCTTGCTTGATGAAATTGATAAAATGGCAATGGATGTTCATGGAGATCCTGCATCAGCCTTGCTTGAAGTATTAGATCCAGAACAAAACAAAGGATTTGTAGATCACTTTTTAGATCTAGAATATGACCTTTCACATGTTATGTTCATTACTACCGCAAACCATATGGATGGTATTCCTTATCCACTTTTTGATCGTATGGAAGTCATTACTCTTTCTGGTTATACCAATAACGAAAAACTTGAAATTGCAAAAAACTTTTTAGTTCCAAAGAATCTCAAAGAATATGGGCTGACACCAAAACAATGTAAAATTTCAACTGATATTTTGTTACAACTTATCACTGATTACAGTAAAGAAGCTGGAGTCAGACAGCTTGAACGTTTAATTGCAAAATTAATGCGTAAAGTTATTCAAATTTTACTCAAAGCGCCTACCATCAAAACGGTAACTGTAACTAAAGAACTCATTAAAGAATGGCTTGGAAATTCTATCTTTAAACGTCAACAGTTAGAAAATGAAGGTATGATTGGTCTTGCTACTGGCCTTGCATGGACAGAAATGGGTGGCGATGTTCTTGAAACAGAAGTATCTGTTGTTCCTGGAAAAGGCACCTTAACACTTACTGGTCAACTGGGTGAAGTGATGCAAGAATCTGCTCAAGCAGCACTTAGTTACATTCGTAGCAAAACAGCTGAACTTGGAATTTCAAGTAAATTTAACAGTATAAAAGATATCCATATTCATCTTCCTGAAGGTGCAACACCTAAAGATGGCCCTTCAGCTGGTATCACTATGTGCGCTGCAGTTATTTCAGCATTAACTAAAAATCCTATTAAACCGCATGTTGCTATGACAGGGGAAATCACTCTGCGTGGTCGTGTTATTGGTATAGGAGGCATGAAAGAAAAGCTGCTTGCTGCAAAACAACACGGTATGAAGCTTGTTATTATGCCTAAGGAAAATGAAGATGATGTACGAGAAATACTGAAAGATCTTGGCGAATCATTCGATTGTGAACTAATATTTGTTTCGACAATGGATGATGTTCTAAAAGCTGTTTTAACTAACAATCCTTTTGAACCGGTTAAAAAAATAGCAAGTAAGACCAGGACAGTAAAAAGCTCTGTACTGAAAAAACCAAAATTTGTTAATCGACGAAAAGCTTCAGAATAATTTTGTAGTTTTTGGAAAACTAGTACGTTTAAAAAAATATTGTTTAACGGGGATCAACCCCACTTTGTATCCATTAGGAGACTTTTTTATGAATAAATCTTTGTTAGCTCTTTTTTGTGTATCAACACTTGTTTTACTTTCAGCATGCGGCGGAGATTCTTGCTGCAAAAAGCAACAAACTGTTGTAACTGAAGAAGCTACTCCACAAGCTGATGATGTTGAAAACACAACTTCAAAAGAAGTTATTGAAGAAACTAACTCTACTGAAGAAACAGCAGAGTAATCTTTCTAGAGATATCGTAGCAGTATCTAACTGCTCATAAAAAAATCCAGTCACAAAAAATGACTGGATTTTTTTATTTTAAAAATTTGTACATGATCTATGAATTTATAACAGATATTTTTCAGTCAACTGCAGTAAGATCATTATCTTGATAATCCTGTAACTGCTTCTTTTTTTTCATTTCGATATCAATAGCATTATAAAAATGAATATCGATATAGGAAAAGTAGCACTCACTCAACATTTGAACCTGCATCATATCTCTTTTAAAATCATCACCTTGCTGTTCCATCAAAAAAACAAACGGCTCAAAATCCAAAGCATGTTCTTCATAATAATATTTTTTCACATCTTCGCAGACATTATCTACAAGAGCTCCATAGGTAACCTTGTAAGATGAAATTTTAGTATCTAACAGTTCATGATATTTTAAAACTGAACAGTTATTTTTTAAAAGTTCACCAAAAAATGCATGCTCCATTCTTCTGATTATTCCTATTTTTTCTAAATGCTTCAATTTTCTGGAACGTATTTCACGTTGAGCAAAACCTGTAAGCTTCATCTCTTCTGTATAAAAATTACCACGCATTTCTGCACATAAAACGTCTGCCAATTGAACTCGCTTTTTTTGTTTTTCTTGCTCGTTTATAGGTTGAAAGTAGACACATCCATATGATCTGCCATGTTGTCCTAATTTTTTTGACGGTGTCAAAAAATTATACTGAGACATATCTGCAGTTTTTAAAGCAGTAGTACCAATAGCGGTAATTATAAAAAATATTTTTTTCATTGAAACATTCCATCTTCTATGTATTAATTTTCGGTTTGTATTATTACATTTTAACAATATAACAATAATAGTCAAAAAATAATTATAGAAACAATAAGTTCTTTTCAATGCGTAAGCGTATTTTTATATTTTCATTTTTTTACATAAGCTCAATTAACGAGTAATTATACCGAGTGGCCCTAAACTACATATAAAAATAAATAAGCTCACTCACATAAAAAATATGTGAGTGAGCTTATTTAGAATAAACTTACTAAATGTAAATCAATTAATTATTTTTATTACAATTTTCGATCTAGTTCACGTGCAAGTGCTTCAGAAGCGGCAATTTCCATTTCTGTTACGAGCATTTTTAGTCCTATATATTCAGGAGCTTCTGAATCACAGTTCAACAATCTTTCACGTAATTGATCAAGCTCTGAACCTTCATCGTCGGCAACAAGAGTACTCATATAAGGTTTATCAGCAGGACGTACATCATCAGCATCAGCTGCTATCAGTGCTGCTATCAATTCTTCATCAGTTTGCATAGTAGGTTGATACATCGCTCTTTCTAGCTTTGCATTGATTTCTTTAATTTGTTCTTCAAGCTCAACTATCATCCCTTCATATTGTCTTTTTTCTTCTCTATCTCTTGTTTCTGCCAACATTTCTTGTAACCCTTGTAAACCTTCCATTAATTCCATTCTTTCTTTCTGAAGTTCACTTGCCGTAGCCGTTATATCTGAGTCATCTGCGCATGCTGCTGATAATATTGGACCTGTAAAATATTGATCAGTTGAATCTTCAAACGCATCTTGATCATCTTCTTCAGATTCAGATGAAGATTCTTGCTCAATAGGATCTCTGCCTTCAAAAAATTCACGTATCTTTAGACTATAATCAGTTTTTTCTTTTGCTGTTTTTGCACGAGAAAGATTATTCTCAAGTCTGTCAAATTCTAGTTTGGTACGATCGGTCAACTCATACTTATCACCAAAATAGTTCACAACAACCGATTGCGTTATTGTTGACGTTAAAAAGACAGCCGCTAAAAAAAAGCTTTTCATACTTTCTCCTTATAAAACCCCCATGTCTGTACAGTACAACAGCACCCTTTTGTGCTCTAAAAAATATGTATCATTTTTTTATCAAGCCGATCAAGTTCATTATACTTTATAGCTTAAATCAACATTGACTCAATAAAAGCCTCAAACAAAGGGTGAGGTTTACAAGGCCTTGAAAGAAACTCTGGATGAAATTGACTAGCAACCATAAAGGGATGGTTTTTCAGTTCAACAATTTCTACCAACGAACCATCGGGAGATTCTCCTGAAATAATAAGTCCTGCTTCTTTTAAAATAGGTCTATACACATTATTAAACTCAAATCTATGCCTATGCCGTTCTAAGATAGGAGCATCTTCTGTACTCGTAATCCCATAGGCTTGCGCTGTTTTTGTTCCTGGAACAATTTTACAAGGATACATACCAAGACGCATGGTACCACCCTTGGTTGTCATATTTTTTTGATCATCCATAAGGGTAATAATCGGAACATCAGTTGCTTCATCAATTTCACAGGTATGAGCTGTTTTGCTAATTGCATGACGAGCAAGCTCAATACAAAGAACCTGCATACCTAAACAAAGTCCTAAATAGGGCTTTTGGTGAACTCGAGCCCAACGAGCTGCGCAAATTTTACCTTCAACCGCCCTTCCTCCAAAACCTCCTGGAACAATAATCCCATCGCAATCAGCAAAAAATTCTTCTGCATTTTCATCAGTAACTTGCTCAGCGTGAACCCACTTAATAATAACATCTACATGAGCATGCCGACCTGCATGAGCAAGTGCTTCAGTAACACTAATATATGAATCATGAAGTTCTACATATTTTCCAACTAAGGCAATTTTCAAAGATCGATGAGAACATTCTTCAATACGATCAATAACCTCTTGCCATTTAGACCAGTCTGGCTTTTGAGTACTACTGCCCAAATCTAATTGTTCAACCACAACATCCCCAAGCCCTTCTTGCTCTAAAATCAGAGGAACTTTATAAGCAACTTTTGCTGTTGAAAGAGGAAACACTCGACCAGGTACAATACTTGCTGCATGAGCTAATTTTTCACACAATGATCGATCAATTGGATTATCAGCTCGAGCTATAACAATATCAGGAATAATACCAACAGATCGCAACTCTCTTAATGAGTGCTGTGAAGGTTTTGTTTTAAGTTCTTGCGTTGCTTGTACAAAAGGAAACCAGGTAACATGAACAAATAAAGTATTCTGAGCCCCGAGCTCAAATCTCATTTCTCGTAACGCTTCTAAAAAAGGAGCTCCTTCAACATCACCTACTGTTCCACCAACTTCTACAATTAAAACATCGCACTCCATTGTTTTTGCAGCATGCCTAATAGCAGTTTTAATTTCTTGAGTGATATGAGGAATAACCTGAATAGTGCGACCTAGATACTCACCTTTACGCTCTTTATCAATAACACGGGCATAGATTTGACCGGAAGTAACACTACATGATTTTTGTAAACTAATATCCAAAAACCTTTCATAATGCCCTAAATCAAGATCTGTTTCAGCGCCATCGTCCGTAACAAAAACTTCTCCATGTTGATAGGGAGACATAGTTCCTGGATCAACATTAATATAAGGATCTAATTTTTGGATTCCAATGCGGACTGCTCGTTCTTGCAGTATCCGACCAATAGAAGCAGCCACAATTCCCTTACCTACAGAACTAATCACGCCGCCCGTTACAAATACATATTTTGTCATGGATATTCCTTTCTGGTGCCATTTTTTTTAGAAGCACTAGCTTTCAATCTTAAAACCATTCTTGCTTTTTCACAATAAGCATCTATATCTTTGAGGAAATTTGTTTCATTTTAAAAAAAGGATCTTCATGATACGTATCACATTTTTAACTGTCTGTTCTTTAAGTCTTCTTGCAGGTTGTGATTGGAGCCAAAAACCTGAAAATGCCCCTACACAAGAACCAATGATCTCAGAACAAGAAGAAATTCAAATGTATGAATCACCAGCTGATACCAACTTAGGTACACCTGATGATCAGATGCCCCATACTCTTGCAGACGACAACGATTTAGACTAAAAATAAATCCATTTCACCTCTTATAAAAAAGGTCATACTATGAAAAAACAATTTTTATCTCTTCTTAGCGTACTAGTCTTACTTGCCCTACCAGCTTGCTCATGCAGAAAAACAGAATCCGAAAAAACAGAAAAGAGTGCTCAAAAATCAAAAAAAGCTCCTTCAAAAAATAATAAAAAAAAATGTAACTCATGTGCTTACTCAAAAATCAAAGAAGATGATTCTCGCTCAGCTTTTAAAAAAATCGCAAAAGCAAACAAAAAAAAGAATCACCTAGAGCTACAACCAGCTGATGAAATCTTACTCTAAGTCTTTTGATCGCAAACTTAAAAAGGGAAGGAGTATTCTTTCCCTTTTTTTATTGGATATATGAAAGCACCTTTGCAACTGTTTCTTGAAAAGTTAATGCTGTTGAATCAATCACTGTAGCGCCAAGAGGAATCACTAACGGAGAAATTTTTCTCGTTTCATCTCTCGTATCACGATCTTTAATACGACTTTCAGCTTCTGCAAGAAAATAATTATGACCACGCGCAAACTGGTCTTTGCGCCATCGCTCCGCTCTTACTGGTAGTGAAGCATTCAAGTAAAATTTATATTCAGCATTCGGAAAAACAAGTGATCCAACATCTCTACCATCAGTAACAATATTGTGCATTGCTGCCAGTTCATGTTGTTTAGAAACCATTGCAGTCCGTACCAATGCCTGAGAACTAATAAGACTTACATAATAATCAATGAGAGAATCTTTTAGAAATTGGGTAATTTCACTTCCATTATAAGAAACACTAATTTTGCCATCCTGATAGGTATAAGAAAATAATTTTGAATCCATACAAATGAGAATATCATCCTGTTTTACTAAAAAAAGATCTGCTTCTGAATAGCCACGAATCGTCACTAATAAATAAGCAAGCGAGCGATATAAAAGACCTGAATTAAGATGATAAAAACCTAACACCTGAGCCACTGCTCCTGCTACTGATGATTTTCCACTTGCAGTTGGCCCGTCAATCGTAATAATCATACATATCCTTTATCCTTCGAGTGCAATATCCACACCTATGAGTTCAACATTTGATCGTCCCTGCCATTCATTTTCTGTAACCTGCACAACTGCCTGAAATGATTTACCCGGAGATGATTGTAATAAATCATAAACATCAGGCCTGTTGAAAAAAATCAATGGCTTAACAACCCCTTCAGAAAATGCCATGCATTTTACATGCTCTCCTTTTAACAGCTGAGTCTGTTCAGTCATTGTTATACGAGAAATATGGAACAATGGTTGAGGGTTTTCAGCTCCAAACGGTTCTAATAATTCCATATCTGTAACCAATTTTTTAGTAACATCAGATAATGAAATTGAAGCATCGCAGACAATTTTTTGTTGTAAATCTTCGGCGGTAAGTCGCTCAGAAACATAGCGCTCGAGCCCTTCTTTTAACAAAGGCAATTTTTCTTGATCAAGAGCTAATCCGGCAGCCATTGCATGCCCTCCAAATTGATCAAGTAAATGAGCATGTGCTTGAAGTGCTTCAAACATATTAAGTCCCGCTATAGAACGACATGAACCCTTTGCCTTACCCTTATCGGTTAAGTGAAACAACATGACCGGCTTTCCATAAGCACCAACAAGCCGAGATGCTACCAATCCAATAACCCCAGGAGACCATTTTTTACCCCCTGCCATGATTACTAATTCTTTTTTAATATCGATAGAACCTTGTACAATGCATGAATTTACTTCATCAAAAATTGACCGCTCAATAAGCTTTCGTGATTCATTAAGTTCATATAACAAACGACCAACCGCTTCAGTCTCTCTAACATCCGACCCTAATAAAAACTTTACACCCTGACGAGGATCTTCCAAACGTCCTAAAGCATTAATTTGAGGGGTAATACGATAGCCAATATCAGTTGCTGAAAGACGTTCTTTAACAATTTTTGCATTCGACTTAAGGACAGAAAGCGAAAGTGTATGCTTATCCTGAATCCATTTCAGACCATGACGAACCCAAAATCTATTTTCTCCTATCAAAGGAACAACATCTGCAATCGTCCCAAGAAGTAATAGTTCATATGCTTTTTCAGGAATTGGTAGTCCTTTTTTTTCATATAACAGAGAAATTACCTTAAAAATAACTCCAACTCCCGCAAATCCTTTAAACGGATATGCGCATCCTGATTGATGCGGATTTACTAATGCATATGCTTCAGGAACATGATCATGAGGCCTGTGGTGATCGGTAATAATCAGATCAATACCACGAGCTTTTGCCACAAGAGCTGCTTCAAAAGCGGTCGTTCCATTGTCAACAGTTACAATAACGGTATATCCATTATCTGCAGCGCGATTTACCACTGCGGTTGAAAGACCATACCCCTCTTTTGCTCTATGCGGAAGATAAAAATTTACCTGAGCACCAAGTGGTAATAAACAGGCCATCATCAATGATGAGGAGGTAATTCCATCAACATCATAATCTCCAAAGACCAATATTTTTTCATGATGTTCTATTGCATACAAGATACGATCAACAGCTTTTTCAGCATCTTTCATTAAAATGGGTGAAGCCACATCTTTTTCAAATGAACTAAATAAAAAACTTTCAAGTGCCGCAGGATCAGTAAATCCACGATTTACCAATGTTTTTGCGAGAGGAATAGCTAAAGAATAACGCGATGCTATCTGCAAGACCAGATCATCCGTGTTAGTTGGAACCTTCCATGCGTATTTAAGACCTTGAAGAAGCTGCATGAAAACCTTTTATAAAACTGTTAAAATTGCTTGACCAAATGCCTGAGCAGCCTGTGGCCCATTTGCAGTAACTACATTTCCATCAACAACAACTGCATCATGAACAAATATAACACCATGATCAGCAAAAACCTGCTCTGTAAGACCATCATCATTCCAAGCTGTTGCTTTTTTATTCCGTAATACTTCTGCTTGAGCAAGAATTCGAGGAGAAACACAAATTGCACCGTATGGTTTATTAAGCGTAAGAAATTCATTTAATAGTTTTGAAACAACTGGAGTATCAAGACACTTTCCTCGCATTGCCCCTCTACCACCAATTAAAAAAAGACCATCAAAAAGAGCTGGTTGCACTTGGTCAATAGTCATATCAACTCGCGTTGTTGAACCATCATGTGCCACAGCATCACCCAATTTATCACTGACAGTAACAACCGTTACCCCAGCTTTTATGAGCACTTTGTATGTCTCATTGTACTCATCTTGCTGATACCCTTTACTTGCAACAACTAATGCTATTTTTTTTGTCATAATTTTCACCTCATACTCCCCACTATAGAAACTTTTCAAATGTAACACCTGTACAAAATACGGTCAAATACGGGACTTTTTTGAATTTTGGTTCATACAAGAAAAAGAGCCCGTTGATAAAATTCCAATCGTTGCATAAAAAAAACCAAAAGCTAATATTACCATCTGTCAGTTACTCAAAAAAAGGAGCTTTTTATGCAAAAATTTTCAGTTTTCACCCTTATGTATGTAATGATTTTTTTTAATTTTTCAGCCACATCACAGTCCAAAAATCCTAACATTCCTTCATTGACCTCTTATTCTCAAGATATTTTACATCTCTTTTATATAAGTCAGCACCTTGAAACACCTATTTTTTTCATTCAGCAAATAAGTCATAAGCAAAAAAATAGAGAACAATATGCCTTACAACATGTCGATTTTTTTTTTTCAAAAACAGATCTTTTAAAAAGTGAAGAAATAAACCATGTTTTAAAAACGTTGCAAAAAACACATTCACTAGACTGTTTTTTTGAAGTGTGGAAAAAAGTTAAACATTTTAAATATGGAATCAACCTAGATGAGAAAATTATTTTGCTCGATTTTTCTAAGCTCTGTCTTGTTCTTTATTTATCTCTAATCACTGTAATGGATAAAAAACATACTTTAACCAATCATATGACACCCGAAAAACTAGCTGTTTTAACCATAGAAAAAACCATTGAAATCATGGAAACATGGTCCCTTTTTTATTTTGACTCTATACCTCCTCTTGACAACTCAAATCCTCAAAACCTGCTTTATTTTAATGAATTTCCTGCAAGTTTCGCCATCCGTTATTATCTCAATCGACGACTTACTCAAACATTTGATTTATTGACTTCTTTGCATGAAAAAAAAACAGAACTATTCCAAAACGATATTGAATTTCTTGGACTACAAAGAGAAGAGATCATATTTGATGATCCGGTCATTTTTGGCCATTTTGAGCTCCTTCAAAAGGAAAAAAAACTCGATCCCCTCATACAACTTGTCAGGAGATTTCAAAGCTTTAATTTTATAAAAAATGCCACCTTCGTAAAAGAATTTTTGGTGCTCCTTTGTATTGTTTACAAAGATCTTTTTCCAACACATACAATCACACAGCGATCAACAGAAACAATAAACGAAATGCACCAACTTACTGTTGAAGAACTACTTTCTATTACCGATAGTATCAATGAAAAATATTTCGCATTGTATAGCCCCTCCCCAAAACAAAAAAATAAGCTATCTCACAAACAGTCCGATTTTTTTGTTACTGAAGCAAAACCAAATCCTGATGAATTATTTTTTTACACAATTCCCAACAAAACAAAGCCTGATCGTCACCATCACTTCAAACGAATTCCAGATCTTATTCAACACGAATATGGAGTGTCTCCAACTGTTTTTTCTAATGTTGTATTTCATCGATGTTATTATGTAAAAAGACTTGAAAAAGCGGCAACTATTATTCTAAAAATTACCAATCCCCAAAAAAAATCTGCCTCAAAAACAAGTATGCTTCTTAAGCCATTTTCTATGGCGTGGGAAGATTTCAAATCATACCGAGATATTTGTAATAAAAAATTAGTAGATGATTTTATCACCGAAATAGTTGTCATTTCTCAAAATATTTTGAATCAATCATCCGGGCAACGTTATTTAGAAAAAATTCAACTATTTTCAACTAAATACAATACTATAAAGCTCTTAAAGAAATCTCTTTTCAGAGAAAAAAAAACAATTATGAGCGACTTTAAATCATGCATAGAAATCAATAAAGTCATTTCTCGATTTTATCTTATGAAACGGCTCGATCTTGCTATTGCCAAGCTCCATACCCTTAATTTTAAATCTATTTTATATTTTGACGCACCAATCACAAAAACTGAAATCGATTTTTTACTTCAGGAACTTTCTATCAATAATAAAACTCTTTCAAACACAATACTGTCTATCTATACAACACAATCATTTAAGCCACTTATTGACACTTATGATGCACTAACTCATTACAAGCTCATTGAAGATGACAGTATCAACAATGAACTTGCACGATTTATTACGTATCTTTTTCAAAGCATGATTATTAACCATTCAACCATTACGTGCAAAAACAGTTTCCTTAATAAAAAAATTCATATTAATTTAGCTCAATTACAAGAAATGCCCTTAGAAGATGTTCTTAATTTACTGGATATTCTGGTTGATCAATTACCAGACTTTCTTGAGAAGACAGAACTAAATTCAAATCTCGAATGGAAAGAATGGCTTAAAAAATATTGGCTCATCGCACCAATTAGTACCGTTGTATTAGGACTTAAAATTTATTTAGCACACAGAGGAGCGATCCCTTCGGGAAATCATTCACAAAGGGATCTTCTTATTACGACTGAACTAATTGATCCAACGGTTTCAGAGATTGTATCATAGTTGCTTTTTCACCATTTTTAACACGCACAAGATCTTGAATGAATTCACATATTTGTGGATAAACTCCATGTACTGTGTTCTGGACATGCTCAGAAAGCTTTTCAACGTAATGAGGGGTATAATCAAAGTTAAATGTTGAACAAGCACCGTCAAAACATGTGCTTACAGAAAAATCTGATGCATTAAATTGATTATCAATTAACGGAATATACAAAATAGCTGGTCCTGACTGCCCTTCTTCAAATTCATTAAATAACGTCATTGGGACAGTACCTACCGTTTTATAGGCTTCTGAATTTTTAATGATAGGAAATGGAACTCTACGGTTTTTAGCCCATGCTTCTGCAAGAACTAATTCTTTAGCTGGAATATCAGTCTGTTGTTTAGACCAATCACCGACAATAATGACATCTATCTTTCTTTCAGATCGTAAAAGAGGAGGGAAGGGAAGATTAAAATCAATGCCAGCATCAACCGCTATAATGGTAGATTTTTTATTAAAAGGAGAATCATCAAAAAGTGCAAAGTTATTAAATTCTGCAGGATATAAACGAGCATCTTTTACAGTATTCAATGCCATTCCACCAATTATTGTCGAATCAGCTGCTGTTTGAAAATATGATAAAATCGTATCTACTGACTTGGTCAAAAAACTTTCAGAATCATTTTTGGATGCATTACCTGAATAAAAAATACGATACAAATCTTTTGGTGCTACCGTAAAAGCTGATCCCCATGTTCCAGCCCAATAATCAACTGTTTGTACAGGGCCAGCTTCTGATTCCCAGCCAATTGTTTTATCATTTTGAAATATTCTATACCAACGCTTTGGTTCTTTTAGGACTGTTGTAAATTGACGACCTAATGCAAATGAAGGCACCCATGCTCCTGTAAGTTTTTGTTCATGAAAATATTCAAACCCTACAGATTCAGGATTAAATTCCATCCACAATCCATTATCTGAAAATGGCTGCTTTGCGAGCGCTTGCATTTTACTAGTTGTTTTACTTTCAAAAGGTAACAGCGCTGTCGCGATAGGAAAAGGTCTTTGAGTTCCATCTTTTATATATTCAAGAGCCTGCCAAAAATAAAGATACTGAGAGGATTGGCGACGTTCATCAGACTGACTATCCTCCCAAAATGAGAGTGTCATTTGACCAATAAGTGGACCATACAAAACACGAATAGAGCTCAACGGTTGGTCCCATAAAAAAGCACTCGTAACTTTATTAATTAAATGATGCTGTTTAATATTTGGCATAATATAGTTTTTTATGTCTGATACTAAATGTGTATCAAGCCTAACTTTTGCATATTTTTTATAAGTAGCTTTCAACTCTTCAAGTGTTGCTCCAATTGACCACGGAATAGAACACCACGTTGAACCTGACAAATTTGCATCATATAAAACTGATCCAGTCATGCCGGTATCAGCCATTGCCTGCCAAAATCCAAGTGACGCTATCATTGCTCTAAATCCACCACCACTTAAACACACTGCAATGCGAGGAACTTCTTTATCTTCAGCAAGTCCTGTTTGTAGCTTGTAGCCATAGGGTAACTGCTGAGCATCAGGAATGTTTTTAAAGGGCTCATCTGAAGGACTAAAAAACTTTCTGGCATAAGCTAAACGTGCTTTTATAAAATCCTGCTCAAATGTTCCTAACTCAGACCCCTTACGCAAAAAATGTTGTTCAGAAAAATTTTTTCCAATTGAAGCAATCGGAGTTTGCCGAAATAGTTCTAATTGTGTGCTTATGTGAGATGGAACAGCCCCAACAGGAGGCAAAGCATACCTAGCACAAAGATCATCATAACTTTCCCCAAGGTTACTATAATAAGCTGTGTTATAGGCACTTTTAACTGCTAATCTCAATGCATCAGTTTTATTAATCAGATAACTAGAACCAAAAAAATACGTCCCTACCAATGAACGGGCTGCATCACTCCATGTTGTATCAGACCATGATGCTTGCACATAACTTTGTAGCGTAAATATTAATACCCCAACTACCAACTTTTTCTTCATATCTCTCCTTCTTTAAAAGATATTTTACTCTAGGCTGGTTATAGAATATTCAAAAAATTATGGCTAGCTTTCTTTACGCTTTAATGTCGGAAATAAAATAACATCCTTAATAGATGGTGCATTAGTTAATAACATCACCAAACGATCAATCCCTATGCCACATCCAACTGTTGGAAAAAGACCATACTGTAGTGCTTGAACATAGTCAGCATCATAACGATGCGCTTCATCATCACCAGCTTTATGATCCGCAGCCTGCTGTCTAAATCTATTTTCTTGATCAAATGGATCATTCAATTCATTAAATGCATTTGAAAATTCCATACCACCAATAAATAATTCAAAACGAGCAACATATCCCGGTTTTTTTAAATCAGCTTTTGCAAGAGGAGAAATTTCGATTGGATAATCAATAATGTACGTTGGCTGAATAAGTTGTTTTTCTGCAACATGTTCAAAAAGCAAAAAAAGCTTTTGTGCATAAGAAGTATTTTGAATTTTTAACGTGATGCCATTCTTTTTAAGCTGGGTATCAATCAATTCTGACGAAATATCTTTTTCAGTAAGATCGCCATATTTCATAATTGCTTCTTTAACCGTTAAACGTGCAAATGGTTTTGAAAGATCAATTTCATGACCATGAAACTGTACCGTTGCTGATCCACAAACAGTAAGAGCAATTTTTTTAAAAAGATTTTCAACAAATTCCATCATAAAAACATAGTCATGATGAGCAAGATAAAACTCAAGCATAGTAAATTCAGGGTTATGACGAGTTGAAATACCCTCATTTCTAAAATTACGATTAATCTCATAAACCCGTTCAAAACCGCCAACTACTAATCTTTTAAGATAAAGTTCAGGAGCTATACGTAAAAAAAGTTCTGAGTTGAGTGCATTGTGGTGCGTAACAAAAGGACGAGCTGCTGCACCACCAGCAATAGGATGAAGCATAGGAGTTTCAACTTCCATAAAACCATGATCTTCTAAATAGTGACGAATAGCACTAATTATTTTTGAACGCATTAAAAAACGAGTACGACTTTCTTGATCACTGATAAGATCCAAATAACGCTGACGATAGCGAGTTTCAATATCAGCAAGTCCATGAAATTTTTCAGGAAGTGGATGTAAACATTTTGCAAGAAGCGTAAAATCTTGAACACGTAAGGTAATTTCACCTGTTTTGGTTCTAAAAGAAACCCCTTGTACCCACAACAAATCGCCAACATCGATAAACTGTTCTAGTAACTGAAAAAGACTTTCTGATAAAAGATCCTGTTTAAAATAAACCTGAAGAGACCCTTCGCGATCCTGTAACTTTGCAAAAACAGTTTTACCATGCCCACGCATTGCAATAACTCTCCCCGCAACTGCGTACTGCTTTTCTTCAGTTTCTGAAAACTGAGTTACTACTTCTTTGCTTGTAGCAGTAACTGGCTTTTGCTCAGGCCAAGGTTCAATACCCATTTCGCGTAGTTTTTTAACTTTTTCTACGCGAATATGATGTTCTTGCGATAAATGCGGCTCATGTGCAACAACACCGTTATCTTGATTTTCTAGTTTATTTTTAGTCATATTGTGTTTTCCTTTATCTCAACAACTTCAGTCAGATCGTCTTTTTTAATATGCTTAGTATACTCAGCTTATCCTATTTTTCTATATACCCTTGCCCAATCATAAAGACTTACCTTCCATTTTACCTAAGCTTATTTTTTCAGATTGACATTTTTAATTGAAATGGTATGATTTATCTTGTCAATTACTCTAAACAATTTTACTGTATGGGCTTGTTATGAAAAAAAACATACATTTTTTTTATTTTATTTTTTTAACAACTTTGATTTTTCAGACTCATTATCTTCAAAGTGCCGATCAATCACTACAAAAAATAGGAATTTCTGAAAATCTATTTTCTGAAAGCGTCAAAGATCATAGGGATAAAGATGCAGCACAACTATTGCTAACACTTGCTGGCTCTGCAACCTTTAGTGAGAAAATATCGGAAAGTGACTCTCAATTGACTAATTCCAAAAAAACAGATTTTGAATGTCCCTTGTGTAAAAAACTCTATGTTAATAAGGCTGTTTTAAAAAATCATTTAAAAATTCATTCTAATGAACGACCATTTGCTTGTGAAAGCTGTCCAAAAGCCTTTAAAGATCCAAGCACCCTACGCCATCATACAACTGTACATACAAAAGAAAAAAAACATACATGCACTATCTGTAAAAGAGCATTTGCTCAACCTGGACATCTAAAAATTCATGAAAAACAACTACACAATGAACATATCGTTACTTTTAAAAAAAATACATTCAAAAAAAGTCGATTTTCGTTTGAAGATGATAGTGATGATGAAGAAGATAATTTCGTTATTCCATCAGGATATTGTCAAGAATTTATACTTCCTAAAAAGACCATAATCATTTACTCGAAAGATACATCTGAACAATAATTAAAAATAAATTTTTATAAATTGAAAATTCAAAATAGAGTTCTAAGTACTTATCAAATTCTTCTCAAAAACATATCGCTTGCCTATAATGATTTCCCCTACTTTC
>CANNMA010000006.1 GCA_947505805.1 bacterium | reverse complement strand
TGAGCTTTCATCATTGTCAGAGCTTTCATTCAATCCATAAAAAGGGCGTTCTGAGAGTGATAGAAGATCTACAATGTTTTGTTTACCTTCAAAACAAGTACGAGCAAGTTTATCTAAAAAAGAAATACCAACTAGGTTTTTGTAAGTAGGGGAGACCTTTGATCGAATGAGATAGCATACAGTATCAACTGTTTCAGATGATAGTCGAATTAAGTTCAGGAGGTTGTTACCATTTTTATCAAGAATTCCAGGAAACACATTATAATCATCAATAAGAGTTCTAACGAGTTTTGTGTTTTCAGGAGAAACCATAATTACAAGAGCTAAATCAGCTGGTGTTGGTTGGTAGCCCATTAAAAGCGCTTTTTCAAATTGATGATTAATTCTAAATTGAGTTGTTGCAATTGAAGGATTTGTTTTTTGAAAACGTTGAAAGCGTTCATAATTAGCTGCTACAAAGCTACAAGTACGACTTTTGAAATCATATAACTTATCAGAAATTTCTTCAGAAAAATTTTCACGGGTACTACCATGACAATGTGATGCAATAGTCAATGTAACAATAAGAAATTTTGTTGTGCTCATGTGTGGCCTCTACAGTAACTGAAATATAACAATAATTGATAAGTATAATTACTGAAAGAGAAAAAACAAGAAATTATCGTTGATAGCCGCACTTTTTATCAGCACAGCTTAAGGTAACAACACCAGTTTTGGAGTCAGTTTTTTTAAGAAGAGCTGGAGCTTTACACTGTGGACAAGGAGTTTCTTCTATATCACCAAAAAGTGCATACTTACATTTTGGGTAATTTTTACAGCCCCAGAAGGTACCGCCACGCCATTTACGTTCACAAACATCTCCACCATCCATGGGACATTGAAATCCAGCTTTATTTTGAAGAATATATTTGCAATCAGGGTATCCAGAACAGGAAATAAATTTTCCGAATTTTCCAGTCATTTCCCTCATCGGTTTTCCGCATTGTGGGCAAGCAAGATCTAAGTTTTGTGGTTTTTCTTTTTCTACCAAGATAATATCTCCTGTTTCTTCGTTACGTGCAAAATTTGAAGTAAATGAACATTCTGGAAATCCTTCGCATCCTACAAATTCTCCAGCTTTTCCAAATCTGATAGCGAGATTTTTTTCTTTGCACATTGGGCATAGAAGATTAGTAGGTTGAGAAGCTCTTCCGGTTGATCCTTTAAAAGCGGATAAGTCTTTTTCAAAATTAATATAAAATTCGTTTAAGAGTTTGTCTCGATCAAGCTCACCTGCTGCTATTTTATCAAGATCTTCTTCCATTAAAGCGGTAAACTTGAGGTTCATAATATGGGAAAAACTTTCATTTAAAAGTTTAATAACCATCATCCCAAGTTCAGTAGGAACAAAACGTTTCTTTTCAAGAGTGGTGTATTCGCGAGCACAAATCGTTTTTAAAATGGTTGCGTATGTTGATGGTCGACCAATCCCTTCTTTTTCAAGTTCTTTTACAAGGCTTGCTTCACTATAACGTGGTGGAGCTTGTGTAAAATGTTGTTTAGGATCGATCTTTTTAAGATCAAGATCAGCACCTTTTTTAAACCCTTCGGGTATTTTTACTTTTTCTTCATCTTCTCCAGCATCATCTTCTTCAACGTTGTAAACTTTTAAAAAACCGTCGAATAAAAGAGTGGAGCCAGTGGCTTTGAATACGTATTTATCACCTTTAATCACCACTTGTCGTTGTGCAAAGTTGGCAGGGGTCATTTGTGAAGCAACAAAACGATTCCAGATAATTTCGTATAATTTAGCTTGGTGAGGTTCTGCAAATGCTTTCACTTGGTCTGGGGTCACAGAAACATCAATAGGACGAATTGCTTCGTGAGCGTCTTGCGTGTTTGTTTTTGATTTTTTTTCATAGACGTTTGCTGATGATGGTAAGTAAGCGTCACCAAATTTTTTTCCAACATAATCACGAACTGATTTCAATGCACTATCGGCAATACGTAACGAATCGGTACGCATATAGGTGATCAAAGCAACTGGAGTTCCATCACCAAGCGGAATGCCTTCATACAAATTTTGAGCAAGCTGCATTGTTTTTTGTACTGAAAAACCAAGATTGTTATAGCCCGCTTGTTGTAAAGTACTGGTCATAAAAGGAGGAAGAGGATTTTTTGAGCGTTTTTTATCATTAATTTCAGTGATTGCGTATTCAGCTTTTTGAAGATCAGCAAGAATTTTTTTTGCTGCTTCTTCAGAAGGGATTTCAGCTTTTTTAGTTCCAATGTTAGTAAGTGGAGCGAGTAATTGGCCTTCACCATTTTTAAAAAGTCCATGAATTGACCAGTATTCTTCTGGTTTAAAAGCTCTGATAGCTTCTTCTCGTTCACAGATAATTTTTAAGGCAACTGATTGAACTCGTCCAGCAGAAAGGCCTTTGGTAATTTTGCGCCATAAAATAGGAGAAACTTCATATCCTACCCAACGATCAAGCACGCGCCGAGCTTGTTGGGCAGCTACTTTTTGCATATCAATTGAATGAGGATGTTCAATTGCATCAATAACGGCTGATTTGGTAATTTCGTTAAATGCGATGCGATAAATCTTTTTTGGATTTTTAACTAATTTTTTAATTTCTTCGTAGACGTGCCAAGCAATAATTTCACCTTCTCGGTCAGGATCGGGAGCAAGATAGACTTCGTCAACTGATTGAGCAGCTTTGCATAGTTCTGCAATTGTTTTATCTTTTTTTTCAATAGCCACATAGGTTAGGGTGATAGGATCTCTCGTTACTCCCATTTCTCGTGTAGGCAAATCTTTGATATGCCCCATAGTGGACATTATCTTATAATCAGCACCAAGAAATTTCTTGATAGTCTTTATTTTTGCAGGGGATTCTACGATTAATAATCTTTTCATTGCCTCTTACCTGTATTTTACGTGACGTGAGGTGTCACTGTACCTTATCAGATCTTATTTTTCAATTATTGCTATTTTGACTGTTTTTTCTGATCTATCTTCTTTTACTTTATAAAAAGAAAATACAAAGAGTCAAACATTTTCGAAAATAAGTTAAAAAAAGCGTTTTGGCAAGTTTGACTATTAGTGCTTGCTGTCTTAATTTTTTTGCTTAATAAGCATGTAATCTCATGGTAAAAATGAAAAAAATGAATAGAATTTAAGAAATTATTTTTTTAAAGTGTCGAAAAAATAGTATATCAATACGTTAAGTTATAGTGCGTAGGTGATTTTATACTTTAGTACAAGGAGAGATAGTGTTTATAGATATTTTAAGAAACGTTGCGACCTATGGAATATTTTTTTCTTACGTGAGCATAGCCTCAATTCCACTTATTATTTTGATTTTTTTGCCTCATTCATGGCCTTGGATAAAATTTTTGTATTGGTCTCTTATAAAATGGACCAGTAAAATTTTGCTGTGTGCCACTTTTTTACCGGTTACCTATCAGGGAATAGAGCCATTGCCTCAAAAGCCGGTTATTTTTATTGCAAATCATGAGTCTTCTTTGGATATACCGCTTGTTGCATCAGTTATTGAAGATCGTCCTTGTGTATGGCTTGCAAAGGCTGATCTATGGAATTATCCGGTACTAAAACAGTTACTTGGTCATTCAGGGATTCCGGTTTCTTTTGAAGAGCGTACAGGAGTTGTACAAAAGGGAGTTGATAAGTTGAATACAGGATATAGTGTTATGATATTTCCAGAAGGTGGTCGTTATAACGATGGAAAAATTCATCCATTTTCTTCAGGATTTGCGGCAATGGCAAAACTTTCAGGAGCTCCCATTATTCCGCTTTATATTTCAGGAACCGGTAAAGCAATGCCAATGGGGCAGCATACAATTATTCAAACGCCGTTGATTATTACGGTTGGCAAGCCTATGACTTGTGGAGAAAATGAATCAATTGAAGAGTTCAAAAAACGGGTGCGCGATTGGTACGTTGAGCTTAATTGGAGAAGAGATTTTTTACTTAATCGGTTTGGCATTCGTATTTGTAAAAATGCAGCTTCTATTGAGCAGGTTGGATAGTAAAAAAAGTCTAATTCAAAAGAGAACCCTTTCTTCTTGATTTTAAAAAACAGTAGATTAATCATCTAGTTTAATTGATCAGAAAAATTTGAAAGGGACTTCAAATGAAAAAAATGAAACAATTCTTGTTTGTGCTGGTATCTCTAGTGGGGTCTATTGTTGCAAGTGAACATCAAGAGAGGGGTTCTCTTAATAATGAAAATGAACTTGATTTAAACGCTCTTGAATTAGGAGCGCTTGCGGATGATGAACAGGATGTATCTTCGGCTGATGACGAAGCAGTTTATGTTGGGACTGATAGACCATTTCAGGCAAGTTCTATTCCTCTTGTAGATCTTTCAAAGCCCAAAAAACATATCGTTGTTGTAGCGCAAGATGGAACTTATGAATCGGCAGAGTTTAATGATTTAACTGATTACTATGAACCTCGAGAGGGTGTTCCATTTTCTGAATTGAGTACAAAAAATCTTCAAATTGTACTGGATCAGGCAAGTAGAAATTCTGATGAGGTTGATTCTCAGTAATTGAAAAAATAAGGACTTTCATGAATGCAATAAAGCACATATTCTGTACTGTGATTTTTATACCAGCGGTTGTTTTTGCAGCTGCAAGTAAACCAGCACAGCTGTTTTTTGATGAAGAACTATTTCTACTGACCAGGGCGGATTATTTTGATAATGGGAGCATATGTGTAGAAATGAGAGAAGTTTTAGGCCGTGCAGCAGCTGCAAGTATAGTAGCAACCAGCAAATTTTCACAAAAGACCCTATCAGTTTCTTGTAAGACTGATGCTTTTAAAACAATTCCCATACAATCAAAACCGATGATTATCCAACTAGAACCTGTTCTTACGTGGCAATTAGAGAATGAAGAAATAAAAAAATAGTTATTTATTTGAGCCTTTTTTTCTTCGTTCTTCACCACTACTCTTTTTTTGCTATACTCAGTATCTACATTTTACAAGAAAGGGAAAAAGGTGGAATGGTCAATAAAATTCGCATATGTGCCAGTTCTGTATGGAGCGCTGTGCCTACTCCTTTTAGCGATATTGTATCGTTGGGGTTTTAAAAAAAATTCGTTCTATAGGTATCCACTAACTCAGTTTTTACTGACTGAAGGAGTGGGGTTATCGTTTCCCTATAAAAAAATTATGAATGTGTTGCGATGTATCATCTTGTGCGGTCTTGCATTTTTAATGGCTCGGCCTCAACTGGTTGATAAACAATCAAAAGTAAGTGTTGAAGGAATTGATATTATGCTTGCTCTAGATGTTTCAGGGAGTATGCAGCTTTTTGATTCATTAGAAGATCCGCAGCGACGTATTGATGTTGCAAAAAAAGAAGCAATTAATTTTATGAAAAAACGGGACGATGACCCGATAGGGCTTGTGCTTTTTGGTAATGAAGCGGTTTCGCGATGCCCTTTAACGCTTGATAAAAAAATGCTTGAAAGCATCATAAGTGATGTTGAGCTTGGGATGATTAATCCTGAAGGAACGATGATCATTCGTGGTGTGGTTATGGCACTTAATCGCATGAGAAAGTCAGAAGCAAAAAGTAAAGTTATTATTGTTTTAACTGATGGTGAGCCAACTCCTGGTGATCTTGACCCGCAGGCTGCTCTTGAAATGGCAAAAAAGCAGGGAGTTAAAATTTATACCATTGGTATTGGTAGTGAAGAGGGAGGCTTTTATCAACATCCACTTTTTGGAGTACAGCAGGCTCGTGTTCCACTCAATAAAAATCTTTTGTATACCCTTGCGCATGAAACGGGAGGAAAGTTCTTTCAGGCGAAAGATCCTGCTGATTTAGCAACGATTTATAACACTATTAATACTCTTGAAAAAACAGAATACGAAACAAATATTTATCACAAATTGTATGATATTTTTATGCCATTTTTATGGATTTTGATTGGACTTGCGGCTTTGGATGTTCTGTTATCTCGGTTTATTTGGATGGGGATTGGATTATGAAATCGGTATTTTTTGGTGTTGTGTGGGCATCTGCTCAGAATGCTATTTGGCTTCTTGGGTATTGTGTGCTTGTGGGTTTGATTGTATATGCAGCGATCTCTGTTAGAAAAAACATGGCACTTTTAGTGTCTACTCGTTGGCAGTCTAAACTGTTTGCAAGAGTTTCTGTTACGAAGGTGTTGATAAAATCAGGACTATTGATTATTGGCCTTTTAACGATGTTTATTGCTCTTTTGCAACCGCAATGGGGAAAAAAGGAACAGGCAGTTGAACAAGAAGGGCGTGAACTTTTGGTTGCTCTTGATATTTCGCGATCAATGCTTGCTGCCGATATAAAGCCGAATCGACTTGCATTTGCAAAAGCAAAGATAAAAAAATTAGTTCATCTTTTGGGTGCTGAGCGAGTTGGGCTTTTGGTTTTTTCTGGAGATGCATTTATTCAATGTCCACTAACTCGCGATAGCGCAGCATTTACCTTATTTTTAGATAATGTTGATGCAGAAACAATTTCTTCAGGAACGACATCGATTGCAAATGCAATTGCAAAGTCGCTTAAAATGTTTGCTTCAATGCCGACTCGAAAAAATAAAATTCTTGCGGTGTTTACCGATGGTGAAGATTTTTCAACAGGACTAAGCTCTATTAAAGAAGATGCTAAAAAAGAAGGTCTTCATATTTTTACGTATGGGATTGGTACTGAAGAAGGTGCGCCGGTGCCGCTTCTTGATGAATCAGGTTCTGCAATTGGTTACCAGAAAGATGATCAGGGTAAAGTAGTTTTTTCTCATTTGAATCGCGGTATTTTACAATCTCTTTCTCGTGAAAGTGGTGGTAAATATATTGATCCAACGCAAGGTGATGAAGATATTCAGTCTTTAGTTACTCAAGTTGAATCGTATGAAAAAGAAAAATTCGAACAAAAAGATATTGAATTTGAAGAAGAACGATACCCCTATTTTTTAGCAGTATCGTTTCTTTGTTTACTGTGTGAGTGGATTTTATGAAGAAATATATGGTTCTTTTTTCTTTGCTCATTCCTGCAAGTTCATATGGATGGTTTGAGCAGTATAAAGCAAGTCGTGCTTATGATGCGGCTGATTATTCTAAGGCACAATCAATTTTTAAGACACAGCTTATTGATCGTTCAAATGACCCGCAATTGCTTTTTGATTTAGGTGATACTTCATATCGACTTAAAGAGTTTGATCAGGCGCAAGCATATTTTACAAAAGCTGCTGAAATGGCAAAAGATTCTGTTTTGCAGCAAAAGGCGATTTTTAATTTGGGGGATACTTTTTTTCAAAAACAACAGCTGGAAGAATCGCTTGAACAGTTCAAAAAAGTGTTAAAATTGAATCCTGATCACACACAAGCACGGCATAATAAAAAAGTAGTTGAAGAATTTTTAAGACAGCAAGAAGAACAAAAAAAACAAGACGATCAAAATCAAAAAAATCAGGATCAACAGAAAGATAAAAACAAAGATCAACAAAAGAATCAGCAAAAAAATAAATCTGATAAAAAAGATCAAAATGAAGATCAAGATTCTGAGGATAATGAGCAAAAAAACGACAAAGATAAAAAACAGCAAAATTCAAAAAAGAATGATCAGAAAGATAAGGGCGGTCAGCACAACAAGGATCAACAAAAAGACTCTAATGAAGGGGGCTCAGATAACCAAGATTCATCCCAGCAGGAACACCAGCAAGGAGATAATCAATCCCAAAATCAGCAAGGGGATGGTGAGGGAAATCAGAAAAAGAGCCAAGGGGATAATCAAAACAAACAAAATGGTCCAGATCAAAAACAAAATCAAGAAAACAATGAGGGGCAACAGGAGGAAGAACAACAAGGACAAGGGTCACCTTCCTCTTCTGATAAACAGGGAGCGCCTGATAGTAAGTCCGATAACGATCAAAAACAAAAACAGAACAAAGGCGATGATAATAAGAGTCTTGAAGACAAAATAAGAGAACAAGAAGGGAAGGAAAAAGGGAAAGAACGTCAGGATCAAAATCAACCCCCACAAGGTTCCGATCAAAAACCTAATCAAGGCGGAAATGGTTCGAAAGATCAAGGTAATCAGCAAAAAAGCAGTGATCAAGGGCATGGCACAGATCAGAACGAGAAGATTAAAGAACATGACAATTTCTCCCAAAATAAAAATTCAAAACCTCCTCAAAATACCATGCCGCAAGGCCAAAAACAACAGCAGCAAGTTCTTTCAGCAGATAAAGTTGATAATTCAGTTGATGAAGAAAAGGATGAACTGGCTAAAATTATAGATGCAATTGATGCAGAATCGGGCAAGCAACTATTTAAATATATGGTTAAATCTAAGATGGAGCCGCACTATGGACAAAAAAATTGGTAAACTAAGTATCTTCAGCATCCTGGCAGTATTTTCTCTTTTTGCAAAAGATTCGCAATCACTTTCATTGCGTATTACTGATGCTCAAGGTCATTCACTCCAAAATGCAGGAGTAGGAGTTCCTTTTATAGTAAGCATTGAACAAATGAGTGACAGAAGCCAAGAACCTTCAAATCCTCGTCTTACTTTGCCTCCTGATCTTGTTTCTCGATTTAATGGTACAAGTACGAGTACTCGGATACTCAATGGACATACCGTTTCAAAGATAGGTTATCAATATCAAGTGGTAGCAAGTAAGGAAGGAACCTATTCTATTGGGCCGGCAACAGTGCATACTCAAGATGGTCAAAACATTAATTCAAATGTTGTAACTCTTTCTGTTTCTGCTGATCAAAAAAGTATTGGAGCAACACAATCAAAGCAGGCACATTTAGAACTTTCTGTATCGAATGCAGAGCCATTTGTGGGTGAGTCGATTACGTTTTATTTGAGATTTTATTTTGTTGATGAAGGAATTCATCTGGACCAAGTTCAAGAACCAGTTTTTAAAGAATGTAGGGCTACTAAGTTGACAGGGCCTGTTTCTGGTACCGGAAAATTTTACGGTTCTGTCTGCAACTATCTTGAATGGAAAGCAACTTTGTATCCCGAACATGATGGCCGATTAATTATTCCTGCAGTTGCTGCTCAATGTACCTTGCCTATGCAAGTTGCTCATTCTCGTATGGGGGATATGTTCAGTTTAATCAATGGTATGTTTGGAGGTGGAAAATCTGAACATATCCATTCAAATGCAGTTGTTTTGAATGTCCAGCCATTACCAGAAAACGCAGAAGGTGTTACTGCAATTGGGCGATTTACTAGTTTTAATGCAAAAGTTGAACAAGAAAAAGCTGAAACAGGGGAAGGTATTATTTTTACTCTGGAATTAGTTGGTGAAGGTAATGTCATGATGATTGGACATCCACATTTAGATCTTCCTGAAGGGCTTAAATATTACGAATCTAATGCAAAAGAAAATCTACTTACTGATCAGATCACTAAAAAAGATTTTCAGTATGTAATCCAAGCGGTAACGGCGGGTGACTATAGTATTCCAGCGCAGACATTTACATTTTTTGATACAAAAACGAAATCATACAAAACATTAACTTCACGGCCGGTCAAAATTACCGTAATTGGTGAATCGAAAAAATCGACAGTAGTTTCTGAAGTCGTAGATAAACAGACAGTTGATGTGGCGTCTACCAAAGATGGTGGTGAGTTAGAAACTACTTTCTCGACAACAAAGTCTTATCGTAAGCGCATAAATTGGCCATTATTTGGTTGGATTATTGCTTTAATTGTTTTACCAGCATGTCTTGTTATTGGATTTAAACAATTTAGAAATTATCAAGAAAAACGAATGCCTAAAACAGTGTACAAAAAGGCATTTAGTACCGCTCGTTCTCGTATTAAAGAAATTAAAAAAGCTAAAAAAAGTTCAGAGTTATATACCATCTTTATGGATCTTTTTGCTGCACGTTTAAAAATTCCTCGCGCTGAACTTTCTGAAACAAGAATTGAACAAGCTCTTAAAAATGCTGGTTTTTCAGATGCTCAAATTCTTGAGTGGCGACAATTTTTTTCTAAAACAATGGCAGTTACATTTTCAGCATTGCCACATGAAGGTGATTTATATGAAGAGGCTCATCAATGGCTTACCGCGATAGAGGTGATTTTATGAATATGAATAAGTTATTAGTAGTAGTAGTAGTATGGATTGGTTCCATAGCTGCTCATCAACAAAAAGAACTTTTTTTAAAAGGAGTTGCTTACTATGATCAAGGAAATATTAAGGAAGCACTTTCTTTATATCAATCAATAGCAGAAAAAAGCCCGGCTGTTTTTTATAACATAGGAATGTGTGATAGAGCTCTTGGCAATTATCCGCAGGCACTTTCGGCTTTTAGAAATGCTGAGCAAAATGCAGATCCACTCTTAATGAAAAAACTAAATACGGTAATCCAAGATGTTAAGAAAAAACTAAATCAGCCATTAGATAGTTCTTACTATCGACTTTTTTTGTTTTTTGCTTCGTACATTTCGATATTTTTTGTACAAATTTTATTCTTAGGGTGCCTTTTTTGGTTGATGATTCTGTGGTGGTTACGGTTGGGTTCTCGTTTGCATAAAGTATTTATTTTTATAGCTTTAATGAGTGCAGGATTTTTTTGCGGATTCGATTATTGGCTTTCCAGAAGCAATTATGCGATTGTTATTCATAATGATATTCCACTGTATGCAGGACCAGATGTTGAGTATCACAAGCTTTTTTCTTTGCCAGCAGGTCAGGAAGTAAAAGTGGTGGAACAACAACAATCATGGTATAAAGTGTACAGCAATGGAATGTATGGCTGGCTCGAAGAAAAAAATCTTGAGCGACTGATCTAAAATAGGTGTGATTTGAGCAAAGAAAAAATCTACAGTGCGCAGACATTAAAACTGTGCGGAATGATGGGCGTAGGGTTTATGACTCTCGTCCTTCTTCTTTTAGGGGCGGAATATTACTGCCTTAATAAAACGGCTACCAAAGTATTGGGGTTGAAAGAGGAATATCGTTCTTATGTAATGGCGCTAAAACGTGCGTTACGGGAAAAAACACGAGAAACAGCAAAAGATGAAAAAAGCGATGTAAAAAAAAACGCTATAGATGAAGAAATAGTAAGAAAAAATTCACCTTTTTGTTCAACAAACGATTGGGTAGATAGTGAAGCTCAGACTTCTTCATTTATGGTAGTTAATCGTGAACCTCAGTATCTTCGTGATAATGCCCTTGCGTATGCAAAACAACATGATTTAGATAAACTTCTTACAAAGATGTTTGATTCTCAAGATTGGGAGCGAGCAAGTAAGAAAAAAATTGTTGTTAAGCAGCGTGTTAAAAAAAAGAAAAAGGGACCGATTAGTGGATCATCAACACGACCAGCAGTTTTTGAAGAAGGTGCAAAAGCTACAAAAGTGGATCGTGATTTTTTATTTTCATATCCAATTGAACGATCTAAATTCTGGTTAAGTTCTCCATTTGGTCCTCGTAAAATTGGAAAAAATGCGTGGAAGTTTCATTATGGTGTTGATATGGCAGCACCACGAGGAACCCCCGTGCAAGCTGCAGCATCAGGTATTGTTATTGAATCGTCACATAATCTCAAAGGTTATGGGAATTACGTTGTGATTCTTCATAACCATAAATATAAAACACGATATGCCCATTTGCATGCTCGTTACGTTAAATGTGGTCAAGAAGTTCAAAGGGGTACCGTGATAGGATCTGTTGGTGCGACGGGAAATGTAGTGTCTCGTAGTAAGGATGGTTCACATCTTCATTTTGAAGTATACTCTTTTGGAAGACGTATTAATCCTCTTTCTGTTCTTATTTAGGAGATAGCTATGCAAAAAATTCGTCAATTTATTAAGTGGTGGAACAGGCCTGATAAGTCTGTTTTTGCCGACTATGTACAAAGCTTTATTGTGATTGTACCGCTTGCTTTTATGATTAGAACGTGGGGGTATGGCTTGTATCGAGTGCCAACAGGCTCAATGGAAACAACGTTATTGATTGGTGAAATGTTCTTTGCGGATAAATTTACGTACTTGTTTACGAAGCCAAAGCGAGGAGAAATTATTTCCTTTAATCAGCCAAGCCAGGTCTATCAGTACTCAGACAATAAACTTATTCGTTTGTGGGAGCATTATGTGTGGGGACCTGAAAACTGGACAAAGCGGGTGATTGGATTGCCTGGTGATCATGTTCAGGGAAAAATAGAGGATGGTCATCCTGTGGTATACGTCAATGGAGTTAAGTTCGAAGAACCGTATGTTAATAAATATCCACTTGTGCCAGTTGAGCTGAGAAGGCAAAAGTTTGAATCATATGATCCAAGTAGGCCGTATAATGACCAACCTTTTTATGATATGAATCCTCTTATTGTTAAACAGGCTCAACGAATGCTTGCTAGTCGTGGAATTGTTCCTGAGCGTAAGCCAGGAACTCCTATCGATGGAATTTGTGAAGGATCAGATGTGTACGATGTACAGTTAGATGACCATCATTATTGGGTTATGGGTGATAACAGATTAGGCAGTTGGGACTGTAGAGCTTGGGGGGCTCTTGATGCTCACTTGATCCATGGAAAGATTGTATTTAGAATATTTTCTATTGATACAACTGCTGACTGGCTCATTCTAGATATTTTACAGCATCCTATTACCTTCTGGAAGCGGTTTAGATGGTCTCGTTGTTTGCAAAAGGTATCGTAATCATAAATATGAAAAGAAACTTGCTGGGCTAAAAGTATTATGATACAGTTAAGCCAGATTGTGATTGAAAAGGATGTAATTATGAAAAATGTACGAAAAAATGTTCGGTTTCAATTTTTAGCAGGAGCAGTTCTTTCCTTAATGATATTTTCGGGGTGTGACCTCTTTAAGTCAGGAAAAAATAAAGTTCTTGTTGTAAATGTGCTTAACGAAGATTTGTATAATGATTGTCACATTCCGGGTTCAATCCAAGTTGATTTTGATAAAGTTGCAGATGCATCAAAGAGATGGTCAAAGTCTTCAAAGATTATTATGTACTGCGCAAATTATGCTTGTTCTGCAAGTGCAAGTGCGGCACGTGATCTAAAGGCTCAGGGTTTTGATGCGTATGAATATGGTGCTGGTATGGCTGGTTGGTTACAAGCAGGGTTACCTGTAGTTGGAGCAGCGCAGTCACCGTATCTTCATCAAAGCAATGATAAACCATCAGAGTCAGCTCATGATGTTCCTGAAGTGACGACTGAAGAATTACAACAATTGCTTAATGTAAAAGGTGAGCAATAAGAAAATAAAAGCGGCGGCATAGCCAAGCGGTAAGGCATGGGTCTGCAAAACCCTGATCCCCGGTTCAAATCCGGGTGCCGCCTCCAAGAGAAAAAATTGAAATATTTGTGCCGGGGTGGCGGAATAGGTAGACGCAAAGGACTTAAAATCCTTCGGGCTTTAACGCTTGTGCCGGTTCGAGTCCGGCCCTCGGTACCATCCCTTCAAGGCAGTATAAAATTGTCGACTTGACAAAAGTGGATTAATGAATAGTTTACGGACTAGTACTGTTTCTTTGCTAAAGGGGATGTCATATTCGTAAATAAATTAAGGATATATTATGAATAAAGCAATGTTGGTTGAAAGCATGTCAAAAGTGACAAAGCTCCCTAAAGCAACCTGTAAAGAATGTTTAGAAGCTTTTGTTTGGAGCGTAAGTAACGCCCTAAAACATAACAAGGCTGTTGTGCTAACAGGATTTGGAACATTCCAAGTTTTCAAAAGAAAAAAGAGAATTGGTATCAATCCTGCAACTCATAAGAAAATGGAAATTCCTAGTAAGAAGGTTCCAAAGTTCAGGCCTGGTAAGGCATTAAGAAATCTTGTTGGATAAACAGATAACTTAAAAGATTTTGAGGGGGAGCCCTAAAAAGGCTCTCTCTTTTTTTTATAAAAATTCTTTGATTTTCTTGTGCTTTTGCTATTCTCATTCGTATCCTAAAAAATTATAGTGCTATTAAAGATTGGATATGAGGGGAATAAAAGGGGACATGTTAGTATGCAAGTAGTAGAAAAATCTGGAATGCATTCGTTAATAGAATGTATAAAAAATGGAGATGTTGGTGGGGTATTTCAATATATAAAAAATTTAAATCTAGACTTCTTGGCAATAACTATTTTCTTTGGGGTTGGGATTTTAACCGGTTTTTTATGTAAAAGATATTTGAAAAAAATAATCATTTTGTGTTTAATTTCCTTAGGAACAGTTATAGCATTTGAATATGCAGGACTTTTGGCTGTTCGTTGGGATTTTATTCAAAGTGTTATTGGTGCAACTCCTGAACAGGTATTTGAAACAGTGCGTTTTGGTACAATTGTATGGGCACAAAATAATACTTCAGCCGCTGTAAGTTTAATTGTTGGTTTTTTAATTGGTGTAAAGGTGGGGTAAAGAGATAATGACTCAATCATTTCAGCATAAAATTTGTGAAGTTCTCGTAAGAAATAAGGTTATTACTGAACAAGAGGCAGTTGATCTTCAGAAAGACTTTCAGGGTCGTTCTAAAGAAACATTTGATGAGTTTTTAATAAACGAAGGTTTTGTAACTCGAGATGAAATTCTTGTTGCTCTTTCTGAGTATTACCAAGTACCAGCATTTAATGTTGTAGGCTATCTTTTTGATCACCAATTATTGGTACAATTTCCTCAAGACTTTTTATTGCGTCATGGAGCTATTCCTTTAGAGCGTGATGAAAATATACTTGCCTTTGTTGTAAGTGATCCGAATAATTCTGATTTGTTACCAGAGCTTTCGGAATATGTTTCAGATGATATTCGTTTTCTAGTTGGATTTCGTGAAGATATTATTGATTCAATAATGGAATTTTATGAAGATTCTCCATTCCATGTAAACGAAGATAATCCTGTTGATGAAGCAGATGAATTTTATGAAGATGAAAAATTTCTTGAAGATATTTTTGAAGAATAAACACAAACATTTTATTGATAATTAAAAGGGTTTTCAAAGCCCTTTTTTTTTGTAATCAGGCTGTTTTTAATAGCTTTTCGATCGACTTTTATTTTTTGATAATGCATGGTAGAGTGCCATCCAATCAATAGTATCCGAGATTAATGCAGTAGGAAGTGGTTATTCAATGAAATATAAAATAGTAATTATTGTTAGCATGGTATGGATGTTTGAAAGTCTGACAATACTTTCACAGCCAGAACGTCCTGGTCAAAAAACTTCAGTACCCCAGCAGAAACAAACACCTTTGCAGCAAGTGCCTATTTCTAAACAAGACCCTTTGGAAATATTGATTGCTCAGCAAAAAAAGGGACGAATTTTGTTGACAGAGCAAGAAGAAAAACAACTTAAAGAACTTGAAAAAAAAGAAAATAGGGTTCGCGCAGAAAAAGCGGTTGAATATCTTGTAAGTAATCCTCAGGATTATCGAGGAGGATGTAAATATTTTTCAGATCTTTCTTCATCACGTCAGGATGAAATTATCAAGATTATGGCAGATATTGTTCATCATTATAAAGGAGATATTCAAAAATCTTGTCGTACTGAAATGTCAGAAGAAAGTTTTTGTAAGTTAAAACAAGCTCACGACCGATACCAAATGATTGAATCTAGCATTATTCAGGGTCAAAATGAGGTTAAGCAAAATGATTCAACCGTTGATTCTGCTTATCAGCTTGTTATGGCATACGTTAATTATGTTCCAACAAAAACTCATTTATGTGCTATTGCTCTAGGTAGTTTTTTATTGGGCAGAATCTTGAAGTAATCCCTTAACTCAAGAACAAAGTTTTTAGGGATTTTTTTATATATGTGGAGCAACCCTTAAAAATTTACAAGTCAATGCTTCAAAACTAATCTTTGTGTGATCATGCTGCATTCTTACAGTAATTTCACTACCATCCTGACTAAAAATAATAGATGTAGCCGGGTAATTACATGCAATGCTTGATAAAAGATAACCTGATCCCACATCTATAATTTGAATATTTTTATCGTTATCCCAGCAGCCGATAGCTAAAATAGTTCCTTGAGGGCTAAATGTAAGGCATTGAATGGGGCTTCTTTGTTCAAATGTATGAATTTCTTTTTGAGACTTTATGTCCCAGATAGTAATAAAATTTTGATTTTTATCTCTATCCCAATAAGCGCTCGCAATTTTTGTTTCATCATTACTGAGGGCAATTGCAGTGATAGGGCCAGGATGTTGGAGAATAACAATACATTCAGATGAGTGATTCCAAATATGTACACATTTATTCATAGTTGTTGCAATTATGTTGTCATTAAATGCGATAAGATCAGTCCATATTTTTGTGTGTAGAGTACAAAGATGATCATTTTCTTGTGTGTAGAAACAAAGAGAAAAACTACCATCCTTATTATCAAGTTGCTGAGCATTCCATAGTAAGTCAGGGCTCGTATATGAGGTAAGAACTGATGGAAGGAGTGATTTGTCTTTCATGGCATTAGAATAACGTGCAACAGGTCGTAAAAGACCACAAGAACTTGAAAATGTTTGTGTATGCAATACGGACATAATCATAAGTAGAGATAGTTTTTTATAATAAGTACGTTGATAAAACATATATAAACCTTTCGGTTAGGTTTTATGTAAAAAAAGTTAAGAATATTTTAAAATTAAATTTTAAGAAGGTGCAATAGTACTTTTTGATATGAAGTGTAAAGGGAGTTGTTCAAATTGTTCTTGTATGGTTTTTGGTAAATTTTCAAAAACTTCTTGGAGTTCTTTAGACATTTTTACTGATTTTGCCTGACTGTTTTGTTTATCCCACAATCGTTGGATCAGATATCGTTCTGTAGTTGATGCTTCTGTAAAAATAGGCAAATCTGTTTTATACCATATTTGTGATTTTTTTTTAAAAAAAATAGTTGCGGCATTGCGTCCAAATGTAATTTTTTCAAGTGTGCTTTCATCACCTGGATTAGAAATAGTGCAAATTGATTTCATGGTGACATTGTCCCAGATTTTGATAGTTGATAATGAACATGTAGCTAAAAAACGATTATCAAGGCTGAATGCACAGGAGCGAATTTTATCAGGTTTTTTAATTTCAGGGTCATGAAGATTATTGCAAAGTTTGCCAGATGCAATTTCCCATATTTTACATCGTGAGCGAAAAAAAGTACCAATAAGCATATTGTCTAGGCTAAAAAATAGGGTTGAGCTTCCTTGATAGGGTAATTTTTGAATAAGACTACTAGAATAAGTATCCCATATTATAATGTCAGGTTTACATTCTGGTGATGAAAATGACCAAAATGCTGTAGCTATCATCCTATTATCACTACTGAATTCTATAAAATTTTCTATGTACAGATTTTCTTCTTCACAAGGTGGAAAAGGGTGTGTAATCGTTCCGATACAAGTTTGTGAAGAAATATCCCATAATGTGATGGTTGTATCCATTGAAACAGTCGCAAGAATAGTTTCATTTGGACTAAATATGCTTTTACTAATTTCATGTGGGTGGGTAAAAATACAGACCGTAGTATTGTTTTTTTCATCATGAAGTCGAATAGCATTATCTTTTTCGCCTGTTAAATGGACAGAATACATTTTTGAAGGGCTATAAATATGTCCTGAAAGTGCATGAGCATCTTGTGGTGCAGGAAGTATTTGTTTTGAATGATGAACTGTAACAGGAGAAATATAAGGGGGTATGACATCAGGATGATGAACTAGCGATAACGTTTCAAGAGCATTGAGAGTTTTTTTGTTTGCTCGAAAAAATGCCCGTTTTGTTTTTTTTTGAAAAAGACATTTTTGAATAAGAGTATCGAGGGCTGTTTTTAAATAAGAAAAATGTTTTGAAGGGATGCAAAGATAAGAATTGATAGTTACAAGATCTGTTAATTCGTCAAGTGAAAGAGTTTCAAGAAACGAAAGTATATTGCTAAAATATTCTTCTTCTAATGCAGCATATTTAACTAAAAATACAACTAAGCGAGAGTGGGATTGTATGCCGATATGACCATTCGTTAAAATTGATACAATAGGATTATCAGAGGTTCTATCGATTGTTTCAGTATTTTTTTCTATAGATCTTTCGATAAAAGTTTTAAAATCACCGTTGAACCTAATAGCGCTTTGAAAGTATTCAAAAGGGAGTAAATCATCTTCTGATACTGTAATTATGTCATCAACACATTCGATGATAATAGGAGTGTTACTTGATAATTTTGATTCAGCACAGAAAAGTGTTGTTATGGTGAGCATGAAAAAAAGTAAGACTGTGCGCATAAAGTAGGTGCCTTTTTTATAAAAATTATAAAGTAATGATTTTAAATATCCTTGATATGGTATGGCTTTTTTTAATTTTAGTAAAAAAATAAGCGTAAATTGTTAAGAAAATCTTTTTATAGCGCTGTTTTTATGAAAAACAGAAGGGTGGATTTTGAAAAAAATCGGGTAGCAGAGTATACTGATATTTTATTTCATTTTCCGTTACAAAAGGCTATTTTAAATCATGCTTACCATTAAAAACCTTTCTGTTAGCCTTAATGAAAAGCAGTTGCTTTCTGATATTTCACTTCAGGTAGCTTCTGGAGTAATTCAGGTCTGCATGGGGGCCAATGGTTCTGGAAAAAGTTCTTTGGCAGCAACAATTATGGGGCATCCACGCTATCAGGTAACAAGCGGCTCGATACATTTTCTAGATGAAGACATTACCAATATGTCAGTGGATAAGCGGGCGCGTAAGGGTATTTTTCTATCGTTGCAACAACCGTATGCTATTCCAGGAGTTACTTTGAGTACGCTTCTTAGAGAATCATTTCATGCAATTTATGGTGTAGGTTCCCTTGATGTATACATTGATCGTCTTACTCAAGCGTTGCGAGTTCTTAAAATAGACGCGACTTTTTTGCAGCGACCTGTTCACGAAGGTTTTTCAGGTGGAGAAAAAAAGAAGTGTGAAATGTTACAGCTTTTAATTTTGCAGCCTAAGTTAGCAATACTTGATGAAATTGATTCTGGTCTTGATGTTGATGCGCTTAAGTTAGTGGCTGATGCATTAAAAGCTTTTAAAATAGTTGCTCCAGAATCATCATTATTTGTGATTAGTCATTATCAAAGATTATTAGAACTTATACAACCTGATGGAGTGTGTGTTCTTGATAAAGGTAAGCTTGTTGCGTCAGGAGGCCCTGAATTAATGGGTCGTATTGAACGGGATGGTTATGAAATTTTCTAAAGAGATAGGTAAAAAAAAGCCTTTGGTAATGGGTATCAATAGGGATATTGTTATTCAAATTTCTCAAAACAAAAATGAACCTGGATGGATGACCGATTTTCGTTTACGAGCTCTTGAAATTTTTGAACGTAAGCCTATGCCAACATGGGGTGCAGATCTTTCTGGTCTTGATTATAAGAATATTCATTATTATGTACGAGGATCTGATGCTCAAGAAAGTTCGTGGGACGCTGTTCCTGATCGCATTAAAAAAACATTTGAAGCACTAGGAGTTCCTCAAGCTGAGCGCTCTTTTTTGGCAGGAGTTGGTGCTCAGTATGAATCTGAACTAGTTTATAAAAATTTACAGCAGCAGTGGAAAGATAAAGGGGTAGTGTTTTCTGATATTGAAACAGCACTGCATGAATATCCTGAAATTGTTAAAAAATATTTTTCAACAGTAATACCACCTCATGATAATACTTTTGCAGCTCTTAATTCTGCAGTGTGGAGTGGGGGAAGCTTTGTATATGTTCCTGAAGGAGTACATGTTGATATGCCATTACAGGCATATTTTCGTATCGATCAAAAACAGATGGGGCAATTTGAAAGAACACTTATTATTACGGAGCCTGGAAGTAGTGTTCATTATGTTGAAGGTTGTAGTGCTCCTGTCCATCGTTCTGGTTCTTTGCATAGTGCTGTTGTTGAACTAGTTGCTCTTGCTGATTCTAAAATTCGTTATACTACTATTCAAAACTGGTCTTCAAATGTATACAACTTAGTTACCAAGCGTGCAGTAGCATATAAAAATGCAACCGTCGAATGGATTGATGGTAACTTTGGAAGCAAGGTAACGATGAAATATCCCTGTATTATTCTTAAAGAATCAGGTGCATCAGGACAAATTATTTCAATAGCTGTTGCAGGAGCTGGTCAACATCAAGATACTGGTGCAAAAATTATTCATTGTGCCCCCAACACGAGTTCAAATATTATTGCCAAATCAATTAGTAAAGATGGTGGACGAACAAGTTATCGAGGGCTCTTAAAAGTTCTTAAGGGAGCAACAGGAGTAGTTGCTCGCGTTCAATGTGATGCCTTACTACTTGATACACAGTCTCGTACTGATACTTATCCAACCGTTCAGGTGTTTGAAGAACGAGTTGATGTGGGGCATGAAGCTTCAGTTAGTGCTGTTGATGAAGAGCAAATTTTTTATCTTATGTCTCGAGGGCTTACTGAACAACAAGCCAGTGCAATGATTGTTAATGGATTTATTGATGTTTTTGTTAAAGAGCTTCCTATGGAATATGCAGTTGAGATTAATCGTCTTATTGCTCATGAAATGGAGGGATCAATTGGTTAGTGTAAGTACTAAAAAAGCAGTTACTTTTGATCTTGCAGCAGTTGTTACTTTTCCTTTTACGATTTTTGTAGAAGGAAATACTGATATGACGATAACGGATACTTTATTAGGATCTAGTTTTATAGAGAGAGCTTTTGTGATAGTTGTTGAAAGAGGAGGATCAGTGAGGTGGCTTCTTGAGCATTTCTTTGATGCTGATGCTCAAGTAAAGACTGATCTTTTGGTAACGCTTAAGGATTCAGCTCAGTTTTCTATGAAAAGTGTACAAGTGGGTGGGTCAGTTACCAATACAAAAATTACTCTTATCTTAGACGGTCAAGATTCACAGGCTCATATAGTAGGTAGAGTTTCATCTTCTGGTAATGGAAATCATTCTTATATCGTAGTTCAGCATCATTATGCACCAGATACAACAAGCTCTATGGAGCTTAAAGCAGTTGTAGCTGATGCAAGCTCGCTATCTTACGAAGGTACCATTACTATTGAAGAATTGGGATTTCGTTCAACAGCTCATCAAGAGCAAAAAAATCTTATTGTAGGATCTTTAGCAAAGGTTACTTCTGTACCTAATTTGCAAGTACTTACCAATGATGTGAAATGTGGCCATGGATCAGCAGTTTCTTATGTAAATGAAGAACATTTATTTTATTTACAATCACGTGGAATTAGTTTGTTTGAAGCAGAAAAAATGATCATCGATGGATTTCTTTTTATTGAAGCATAAAAACCTGTCGTTAAATGTCTTTTTTTAACTGTTTTTTAAAATTTGATAAAATCATTTTTTGCATATCGTTCAACATAGATTTCATAAGCATTTTTCATATCTTTAGAGAAAACAATTGAATGAGAAGTAAGTAATGCTTCTAGTTCATCAGCAGTTATTTTTTTCCCATCCATTTCTATAGGAAGTCTGTAATAAGGAAAATGACTAATAAGTAATAGTCGTTGTTCTTTAAGAAATTTCATAACAGGGCTTGTTTTTTTAGTATGACTGAAGATTTCTTTTCTGAGTAGAGATTCTGCCATTGATTGAGTTTTTTGCAGATGACCTATTATAAGTGCGTGAAGACAAACGAGATATTTTTGTTGCAAGGTAGCATCTTCAATACGGTCTTTAAGTTTTGTTGCTTCAAAAAATATAAATGATGTGTCAAAAACTGTCAGCTCTGATAATGCAATTATTTTTGCAACAACAAAAGGTGAAATATGCTGTGCATTAAAAAGCATACTGATTAATGGAAATGTTTTTTCTCGTATTGTAATTAATTCATGAGCGGTAATGTCTTCTTTTCCAGATTCGCTAAGAATTCTTAATACATTCCGACAAAGTTTTGTAAATTCGATTAAATCAAGGGTTGCAAGTTCTGTTCTATCGTTAAGTAATCTGGTAAAGGCATTAATTTGACTGTGAAGATTTCCAATATGTACCAGTATTTTTTCTAAATCTACTGTTTTGGCAATAGGGTCTTCTGAAGTTGTTTCTGCCATGGTCTCATGGAATCTGTCTTGTATACTAGAGCCTGTACGACCTATAGATAGTTCAGTATCAGTGTGTGGTGTAAGAGAAATGGTTAGGGTTTGAGTACCAGAACCATCATCTTGTGAAAATGATACTGATTCTGCAAAAGTAGAAACTTTCACTGTTTTTAAAGGATCAATAAATTCTTCAAATCGTTTAAGCTCAGCTGCTGTAAGATATTTTTTTGCAAATTCATGAAAGAGATTAATATTACCCAAGCGATCAACATTAATAAGTATTTCATGAGGACAAGGGGAAAACTTTCCATAAAAGAGTGCGGCAAGTTTATAGAAATCATAATGAGCTAAATAAACATCTCTTTCTTTAGATTTTAGTATTTCATCAATAAATTTTTCTATTGCATAAAAATAACACCCTTTAAATGAGTCTCTATGGTTACTGCAAGGAATTTCTTCATACATATACAGTAAAAAAAGTTGGATACCACAGTAGAGATTACCTTCTTCAAGGGCTTTTTTAAGATAATATTTTTTAAGATCAGGATCGGTTTCAAATTTTGCTAAAAATCCATAAGCAATAACGAGGGTGTCATCATCTGTTTTTTCGCCAGATGCTTCTAGGTCACGTATTATTTTTTTTAATGCTTTTCTTATTTTGGATGTTTCTTCAGGAGATAAAAGGTTCGTTTTTAATGTTAGGCCAGCTATCATAATAGCGTATTGATAAGTTGATTGAATGTCCTCTGAAGTAATTTGCTTTAAATAACTACAGCAAAGATTAAGATCTTTTTGTTGATTAAATTGTTCTGCGGCAAGTGTTAGTAATTGAAGATCTTTTTGATAAAGTTCCTGTTTTTTTTCTAATGCGAGAGTCTTCTTTTCTTGTTCTTGAGCGATTGCTAAAGCTCTTTTTTGAGCATTTTGAATAGCTTTTTTTCCTTTTCTTTCCGCTTGAATTTCTCGTTTGCGCTGTTCTGCTTCTTCATCAGCTATTCTGCGTGCTTCTTGCTCTGCTAATAATTCTTGAGTTGATATTGTTTTAGATGAGCTAATAGGAAGATAAAAATCTGATTTTTTGGAGGGTGATGAAGAAGTTTCAGATGTTGCAATCTGACTTTGAATCGCACTGGGCTGAAGAACTTCCGGAGTAAAAGAAAGTATTTTTGCCTTTGGTGTTGATGAATTTGATTGAGTTGTTTTCTTAACAAATTGTTCTGGAGCTTTTTTTCTTGAAGATAGATTTCTTGCAGGTGATTTTTTTTCTGCGTGTACTTTATCATGGCAAGATTGAATAGTTTCTTTTGGTTGTGATTGATTAAGTAGTGTTGGGGTTTTAATAGAAACTGACAATTCTTCTTTAGGTATGATAGGCAGTACAGTATCGGTGATTGAATCTTGAGTAGAAGTTTTTGCTGCTGATGCTAATGGAGGAAAATCGGTTTCTGAAAATTCAACTGCAAAAGGAGAAAGTTTTTGTAGTCGAGTTGTTATTTGAATAGTATCAACAGGCTCTATTTCTGATGTATGAGCTGATGACAGATCGGGTGTAATTTCAATTGATGTAATGGTATCTATTTTTTCGCCAGATTCAATAGCTTCTTCTGTAGTTATTTCTAAAACATTTGATTCTAAAGTAGCACTAGAAGAAGCTTCTGGTAAATCTATTAAAGAATCAGCAATATTCGAGGTAACTGATTTTTTAGCGTCTGACTCTAATAAAGCATTAATTTTAATAACTTCAGATTTGAGTTTTTCTATTTGAGCTTCAGGAGAATCTTCAGATGCAGTAGATTTTTGTTGTGTAAGTATTTTGATTTGTTCTTGTAATGAATTGACCTGTGTGCGTAGTAGTTCTAAAGCTTGTAATAATTGTGGTGAATTTGATGTTCCATAATAAGGAAATTCTGAGGGGTAGTAACTTTGTAATTCCATAGTAGGGGCATTATAAGAAGGATATTCATAGAATAATTGTGCTGCATGCGGCATAAAAGCTTCTTGATGTGAAAAGCTGTATCCTGTGTAAGGATCTTGTAGCATCGGCATTGTGAAATTTTTTTTAAAAAGATAGGGAGTTGGTCCTGGTTGGTATGAATAAAAGCCGACTATACGCACCGAAGAATCAAACTGAGTTGGAAGGTTTCCAACAGAATCAGTTCGAGCAAAAAAAATTGCCTGGGTATAGATATTTTGTAAAGCAGCAAAATCAGTTGGATGACTTAAAAACTCTTTCCAACGAGTTGTTCTTTTCTCCCCTGCTGGATGATATTCTAGCTGTAAATCAAACATTTGTTCGCCATCTTTAAATCGCAAAGAAGTAGAATCTTGAGATAAAATGGGAATTGGAGTTAATGCGCTTGAAAGAGGCATTACAGCAAGGCATAAGAACCCTATAATAAATGAATGTTTTATAAAATTTTTCATGGATTAATTCCTTTAATGAGTTTTTAAATCTATATGAAATGCGTTATTTGCTTCTTGAAATGCTATGAGGTCAACTTTTTCATGAGGTAATTCAGAAAAAAAGTGAGCATTTTCAGAGCCTGCTAAGCTTCTTTTTCTAGTAATAGTTGCTTGTAAAAGAGTTTTGTAATGTTTTTTAATATCTTCTTCTGGCAATGTTTCAATTTTTTTTGCAATCAGAGAAAGAATAAAAGCATCATCTTCGGCAGGCAGTGATATTACTTTCATGGGAAGGAGAAAATTTATGGGATTTATACTTTCTAATAATTTTTCTAAGAACGGATAAATAATTAATTTTCGAATATAGGAATAGGTATGTTGATATTTTTCTTTTACCCCATAGATAATAAGTGCACAAGTTAAGGTTTTGAAGATGGATGCATACTGTATATCGAGCACTGTTGCATCATGAGAATGATGTTCAACCCATTCTGCAAATGATTGTTCTAATTCTGAAATACTAAAAATTGTTGATTTGAAAAGATCGATTAGCTCGAGATTCATTTCAGAATAGTTAGCTCCTTCAATGTGTAATAACACATTTCCTTGATGTAATCGTATGAAGAGTTTTTTAATATCTGAATAATCACTATGTTGAATGATTGTATCTAAATGAGTTAGGAGCTCTTTACAGAGTGGGCTATCTGCATAATAAGCTAAACGATTAATACATTCTTTTTCAAAACCTTTACTAAAAGCCAATGCATCCACAGCTATTTCATTAAGAAGAGCTTCTCTTTTTAAGGGATCTTCCTGACTTTTTAAAAGATTAAATTTTGTTTGCCAAAAAAGTGGAATCGCTTGAAGTGTAAAGAAGTTTTTTTGATTAAGAATTTTTTGAATCTCTGTTAACTCTTCAGATGAAAAGCGACCAGAAGCTTGGCGTAAAAATAAAATCATCCATTCTTTGTCTTTATACTTACGTACCCCTTGTTTGATTTGTTCGGGAGTCATCATTTTTTGTAATAAATAAAAAAAATGAGAAATGTTTTTTCTTATAGGAGTCTGATCATATGCTAAAAAATCAGCAAAGGCTTTATCTACAGGTTCAAGATTTTTTTCAATCCATGCATCTTCTAATGGTATAAATCTTTTTTCTGGAAAGATTGCTAAAGAAAATTCACCATGATGTTTTGCAGCAGTATTAAGAAAAGTAATAGCTGAATTTTCTAAAACGGTATTATTACAGAGCGAATGAGTAAGTTCTTTTAAAGTGGTTTCTAAGAAACTATCATCAACAAAATCGCGTGATTTTTGAATAATTTCTTCAGCTCGTGATTCCCGGAGTATTGTATCGCCAGAACCATTAAGAGCACCAATACAAGGAGAAGCATAGGTATAGATGCATAATTTCCAAAATTCAGGATAATACTTTAACCCTTCTGGTTGATTTTGAATAAAATTATGGGCTGCAAGATGAATACAATCCTCTTTTGGTGAGCATTGACAGTAGCTTTTTTTAGCCAGTTTATTTATGAATCTGACGCAAACGATGTGAGGGTATGTAATAGTATTTAAATGGCCTTTTGAAAGCCATCCTTTTTGTTCTTCAGCATTATCAGAAAAATGAATAAGAAAATGGTAAGCAATTTCTAGTTCATCTTTTGATAAAATCTCATCAGTGGGCATTGATTCAGCTTGAGACAAAAGTGTTATAATTTTTTTTCGTGTGGCATTTAGCTCTTTTACAGTTACAAGTTTAGGTCTGAAAATGGCTGCTTGTGCCATCGATATTATTGAAATAACTGAACTTCCAGGATAGCTCGTATTAAGTTGTGATCGTAATTTTAAAGCTTCAGAAAATTTATATTGAGCACTAAGGTGAATTATTTTTTTTTGTAATTCATTTTCAGCAGCTTCTTTTTGTTCTTTTAAAAGAGCCGCTTCCATGAGTTCTATTTCTAGTTTTTCTTTGTTACGAGCTGCTCGTTCAAGCTTTTTTTTATGACGTTCTAAAGAAACTTCTTCAACTTTTTCTGGTGTAGGCTCTATGTTTGGAGCTGAAATAGTTTCAGATGGGACTTCAAAACGAGATAAGTCTTTTACTTTTTTGCTTTTCTTAGTTTCTTTAAATGGTGCATTTGTTGGTTGCGAAAGAGAAGACATAACAACTAGTGAATTGTGCTGTGGTGCTGGTTTAATAATGGGAGTTGAAGTTTTAGCAAGTGTAGGAAGATGTTCTTCACTTTGAGTAGGTCTTTTTAAAACTAAATGTTTTTGTGGTTCTAATGAGGGAGCTTTGTATTTCTTTTTAACTTCGGCTGCTAATGGCATTTTAGATACACTTGGTCTTGCTGAAGTTGCCTGTGGTAAATCTTTAGTAGAAGGATTAAAGGGCAAAGAGCATACTTGAGCATAGTTACTTTTTTTGGGAGCTGAGGGATGAGTGGCATCTTCAGCTAGAGGGGTATTTATTGTTTCTTTTACTTCAGGTACTGATTCAACTGGCCCAGTTGGTGTGTTAATTGCTTGCGTAGCATCAGAAGTGGTTGCTTCTGTATCTACAGTTGGATTATCTAAAGAGGGAATGCTAGCAGTGAGTGCGGGAGTTTCCTTGATTTCAGAAGATTCGATAAATTGTGATACTGCAGAAAGTTCCAGTTGTAGTGACTGAATTGTGCCTTCAAGAGAGACTATTTTTTTTTCTAGTTGCATCACTCGATCTGTTCCATGAGGCGAAAAAAAGGTTGGAGGAAAAGGTGAAATAGTAGGTCTAAGCATCGGTGGTTGTATATACATTGGTTCTGGATATCTATAAGGCTGATGTGTTTGAGTAAGCGGGTATTGAGCGATAGGAAAATGTTGTAAAGGCGCAGGTTTTTGCCGAATAAGCTTTGGGGTTTCATCGTTAAATGTTAGTGTATAGTGTCCTAAAAAATGTAATATGCCTTGAGTATGAATAGCAGGAAGATTAAAATTTTCATCTGTTGGTATAAAAATTTTTGTTGCAGAGCTACAGGGCTGCTGATCACTAAAAAGAGAGAAATGGAGACTTGATTTTTGTGTTTTAATTTCTTCTACAGCCTCTCCCCATGTTTTTTCATCAACTCCTTTTTTTGTTTTATATCCTAATCGTAGTTGAATTAAGCCAGATTCAGATTGAAAATGATCATCAGGATTAGTAAACAATAAAGCTTCAGGGGTTAATTGTGCCTGTATAGATTCTGTTAGAGTGGGAAAATAGGAAGCTGATTTTAAAAAAAACCAAGAGGAGCATAATAAAAAATAAATAAAAGAAATCTTTAAAAATGGTAGAGGACGATACATGTTTGATGCTCACAGATAAGATAAAAATAAAATAACCTAAATACAAATATGAACGAATAGTGTAAAATGTCCTGTAAATTCAGCAACTTTTTTTTAAAACATTTTGTTATTACTTGTCATTATGTGTGTTGATTTATTTTTTTAAAAGTTGAATTGAGCATATGTATAAACTATCTGCTCCTGATTTACTTATTAAAGAGAGTTTAAAAAACTGTAAAAAATATAAGAAAATTGACTATGGTAATAGTTCTGAAAAAAAGAGTTTTATGAAAGGAGCCCTCATGAACGGTAAAAAAACTGACTTTCCTTTTTTTACGCATCATCAAAACAGTATCTATCTTGATAATGCTGCTACAACACATAAACCACAACAGGTTTTGGATGCACTCAATCAGTTTTATACAACAGTTAATGCAAATATGCATCGTGGAATTTATCAATTAGCAGAAACGGCAACAGCTCAGTTTGAAGCAACTCGTGTTCAGGTTGCACACTTTTTATCTGCTGCAGATCCTATAGAAATCATTTTTACTCACGGGGCAACGGCAGGTATTAATATGGTTGCTCATGGTTGGGGTAATGAATGTATTCAGGAGGGGGATGAAGTAGTAGTTACTGAACTGGAACATCATTCTAACTTTGTTCCTTGGCAACAGCTTTGTATTCGTAAAAAAGCAATTTTTAAAATTATTCCAGTAACACCACAAGGGCTTTTAGATCTTTCAAATATTGATGAGATTATTACAAGTAAAACGAAGATGGTTGCAGTGACCCAAGTTTCTAATGCGATAGGAACGCAAGTAGATTTGGAAAAGATTATTACCCGGGCTAAAAAAGTTGGTAGTCGAGTGCTGGTTGATGGGTGTCAGGCTGTGCCGTATCATTCTGTTGATGTAAAAAAAATCGATTGCGATTTTTATGTTTTTTCTGGACATAAAATTATGGGGCCAACAGGAGTTGGAGTTTTATATGCAAGAAAAAATGTTCATGCAGAATTTATTCCACCTTTTACTGGTGGCGGGATGGTACTACAAGTTTCTTCTGAAAAAACTACTTTTTTAAAAGCTCCTCGTTGCTATGAAGCTGGCACTCCACCCGCTGCTCAGGTGCTAGGTCTTTCGGCGGCTCTTTCTTATTGGAAAACGCATCTTGCAAAGGGAATTTTAGATCATGTTGCATTACTTACCGCATTGACTATTGAAGGATTACAAAAGATGCCTTACGTTCGCTTGTTAGGACCTATTGATCAACTTAAAAAATCAGGTCATTTAGTAAGTTTTGTTGTAGATGGTATGCATGCTCATGATGTTGCTGCCTATCTTGATCAGTATGGTATTTGTGTCCGCGCTGGGCATCATTGCGCTCAACCATTGGCTCGCGCTCTTGGGTATGAAGCATCGGTGAGAGTTTCATTTTATAGTTATACTTCTGTTGAAGATGTCATGTTTTTTTTAAAAGTTCTTGAAACACTACATTCATAAAGTTAGCTTATTTTGGAGAGAGTATGAAAAAAATTATGATAGCGTTTTTTTGTGCTTTTTTAATGAATGGTATGTATGGGGCACAGACTATTGAAAATGTAATGATAAATATCCAAGAAACTGTTTCTACCGGAATGCCGATCACTTTGATGGTCATGGTCTGGTGGGTTTTAGCACATCGAATGGCTGATTATTGGCCTGATCTTTCTGATCCTGCCGCATCATTTATTAGAAAGACTTGGAAGGATCAAGGTTTTTCTAAGGCAGATCAAGTTGTTCTTAAAGAAATTCCTTTAGACTCAATTTTTAGTAAAATTTTTACCGATACGCAGCAGTTACCCAATGTTCTTGGAGTGGGAATGCAATTTCGTAAAAAAATTGAAAAGTTATTAATTGAAAAAAATAATCTGTTATTAAAAATGAATATGAGTTGCGATTCATTTGAGATTTTTGAGCTGAAAAAAAAATTAAGAACTGTTGAAAATGGATTGCAGCACTGTCGATTTGTCTGTGGACATGAACGAGTGCATACAGAAGAAGGGCATATGTTTCGAATCGTAATGATACAGTGTTTAGCTCCTTTTGTGATTCATTCATTATTGAAATATATAACATCTCTAGTTGAGCGGTATGAGATTGATCCAAGATACAGTACTGTTTTACGTAAAAATATAACGAGATCACTGTTGGAAATGGGTACTTTGTGGTGTGCTGCTCATTGGTATGAACGAAAGGCAAATCTTAATGCTTCACATCATCTTGATGGTGTAGATGGAGGCATTTGTTTATTGGATACTGTTGATGAGCATACATAATGAGCATAATGTTTTTTAAATTTTAAAAAACTTGTCTTTTTTTTGCCAAAAAGTTT
>CANNMA010000005.1 GCA_947505805.1 bacterium | reverse complement strand
TTTTATCATGGTACAGAGGTCTAAAAATTTGTTGGTCAAAAACTTTAGAAGCAAGCCTAGCATTTCTTCAATTAGCTTGCTCTATAAGGCTTTTGTCTAAGTGTTGAATTTTCGTATAAGCTCTTAGGCGTAAGTTGTTATAGAGATTAAAAAGAGCTGATAAGCTCAGGGCTCTATAGTAGTTATTTTAGAATCCATGAGAATTTTATATTGTTTTAGGAAATTGTAGGCGGTTCGTGCAGGTAAGCCTATTTTACTAGTAAATTCGGTCAGAATGATCATGGTAAGCGGAGGGTGGTTTTTATAGGTAAAGTTACAAGCAAGCCAACTGTGTTCTAAAAATTCTTTTCCTGTTTTTGATTTTTCAAGACTACTTGTTTGGGCAGTACTTGTTAGAGCATTACAGTGTCCTTGAGCTGCAGCAAAATGAAGAGCAGTAGAACCGTTTGTATTTTGAGGATTAACAAGATTACGATCCAAAGATATGAGTTCGTTTATTTTAGAGCAATCATTTTGTGCTGAAGCTATAAAAAGAGGATGGTCATGACTGAATGATTGAGGTGCAGTATCGCTTGTCTGTTGAGCATCGCCACTTGGTTTGGTGATAGAGGGTACGCTTACGATAAAAAGTAGTCCCTGTAATAATAGTATTTTTTCATAATTTTCTCCATTTTATAATTATTTTATTTTGGACAATTTATACATTGAGGCCCACTCTGTCTGATTTCTTGTGCAATAATTAGGTATCCATTCTTTTCGGTACGCAGTCTCTGATTGTTTGTGCAGCAGCTATGTGTCCACTGTATGTAGCAATAGCAAGAGGAGTAAGGCCGGTGCTTTCTCGTATGTTACTATTAGCACCTGCATGTATAAGTGTTTCTATGGCAGTAACGTGTCCATGTTGTGCAGCACAATAAAGAGGGGTAAAATTATAGTCTGTTGTTTGAGCATTAACATTAGCGCCATTATCTATGAGTATTTGTATGGCAGTAGTGTGTCCACGTTGTGCAGCAACATGAAGAGGCGTATAACCAGTTATTGTTTGAGCATTAATAACTGCTCCATTATCTATGAGTATTTGTATGATAGCAGTATGTCCATTTTGTGCAGCAAAATGAAGAAGAGTAGCTCCAGTCATTGTTTGAGCATTAATATTCCCACCAGAATCTATAAATCTTTGTATGATAGCAGGATGTCCTCCATGTGTAACAGCAGTAAAAATAGGAGTAAATTCACTGATTATTTGAGGATTGCTGCTTGGTTTGATCATAGAGGGTGCACTTACGATAAAAAGTAGTCCCTGTAATAATAGTGTTTTCTTCATAAAATTCTCCATTTTAGAATTATTACCAAATTTATTTTTGATGATTTATCCTTTGAGATTCACAGCGTCTGATTTCTTGTGCGGCAGCTATGTGGCCACTGTGGGTAGCGATAAGAATAGGGGTAAGGCCATTTAATGCCTGAATGTTGGTATTAGCACCAGAATCTATGAGCGTTAGTATCGCATTAATGTTTCCATTTTGTGCGGCACTATGAAGAGGAGTTGAACCATCAGCGGCTTGAACATCAATATTTGCATTATTATTTAAAAGTGTTTGTAGGGCAGCAGCATGTCCATTGTATGCAGCAGCATGAAGAGGAGTGTGGCCACTAATGATTTGAGCATTAACATTTGCACCACCATTTATGAGTGTTTGTAGAGCAGCAGTGTGTCCAGTTAGTGCAGCACTATGAAGAGGAGTTCGGCCATCAAGGAGTTGAGCATTAACATTAGCACCACCATTTAAAAGTGTTTGTATCGCAGTAGCGTGTCCCATTCGTGCAGCACTATGAAGAGCGGTTGTACCACTAGCGGTTTGAGCATTAACATTTGCACCTGCATTTATGAGTACTTGTAGAGCAGCAGTGTGTCCATTGTGTGCAGCAAAATGAAGAGGATCTGCAACAGTAAGGAGTTGGGTATTAACATTTGCACCAGCATTTATGAGTGTTTGTATTGCATGAGCGTGTCCCATTTGTGCAGCAACATGAAGGGGAGTGTGATCACTAATGGTTTGAATATTAAGATTTGCACCACCATTTAAAAGTGTTTGTATTGCATGAGCGTGTCCATTGTGTGCAGCAAAATGAAGAGGAGTTCCACCGTCAGGAAGTTGAGCATTAATAGTTACACCAGCATTTATGAGTAGTTGTAGAGCAGTAGTGTGTCCGGAGTATGCTGCAATATGAAGAGGAGTGCGACCACTAATGATTTGAGCATTAACATTTGCACCACGGTCTATGAGTAGTTGCATGGCAGAAGCATGTCCATTTTCTGCAGCTAAATAAAGAGCAGTGCAACCATTTGTATTTTGAGCATTAACAAGATTATGATCTAAAGATATGAGTTCGTTTATTTTAGAGCAATTATTAGTTGCTGAAGCTATAAAAAGAGGATGGTCATGACTGAATGATTGAGGTGCAGTATCGCTTGTCTGTTGAGCGTTGCTACTTGATTTGATGATGTACGAGGTATTTAAGATAACAAGAAGCCCTTGTAATAATAGTATTTTTTTCATAATTTTCTCCATTTTATAATTATTTTATTTTGGACAATTTATACATTGAGGCCCACTCTGTCTGATTTCTTGTGCAGCAGCTATGTGGCCATTGTGGGTAGCGATAAGAATAGGGGTAAGGCCATTTAATGCCTGAATGTTGGTATTAGCACCAGAATCTATGAGCGTTAGTATCGCATTAATGTTTCCATTTTGTGCGGCACAATGAAGAGCCGTTGCACCATCAGCGGCTTGAACATCAATATTTGCATTATTATTTAAAAGTGTTTGTATTGCAGCAGCGTGTCCCATTAGTGCAGCAAAATGAAGAGCAGCTGCACCATGAGCAGCGGTTTGAGCATTAACATTAGCACCACCATTTAAAAGTGTTTGTAAAGCAGGAACGTGTCCATTCTGTGCAGCAAAATGAAGAGCAGCTGCACCATGAGCGGTTTGAGCATTAACATTAGCACCACCATTTAAAAGTGTTTGTAAAGCAGGAACGTGTCCATTGTGTGCAGCAACATGAAGGGGAGTTTTACCATTGAGGGTTTGAGCATTAACATTAGCACCACCATTTAAAAGTGTTTGTAGGGCAAGAGCGTGTCCCATTTGTGCAGCAAAATGAAGAGCAGCTCCACCATCAGCGGCTTGAGCATTAACATTAGCACCACCATTTAAAAGTGTTTGTATTGCAGGAACGTGTCCCATGTGTGCAGCTAAATGAAGAGGAGTTCCGCCATTAATGAGTTGAGCATTAACATGAGCAGCACTATTTAAAAGTGTTAGTATTGCAGGAACGTGTCCCTTTCGTGCAGCAACATGAAGTGGAGTTTGACCATGAGCGGTTTGAGCATTAACATTAGCACCACCATTTAAAAGTGTTTGTAGGGCAGGAACGTGTCCATTGTGTGCAGCACTATGAAGAGCGGTTGCACCACCAGCGGCTTGAGCATTAACATTAGCACCACCATTTAAAAGTGTTTGTAAAGCAGGAACGTGTCTATTGTGTGCAGCAACATGAAGAGGAGTTGTACCATGAGCGGTTTGAGCATTAACATTTGCACCACCATTTAAAAGTATTTGTATTGCAGGAGTGTGTCCATTTTGTGCAGCAGTATAAAGAGGAGTTGCACCATTAATGAGTTGAGCATTAACATTTGCACCACTATTTATGAGTGTTTGTAGAGCAGCAGCGTGTCCCATTTGTGCAGCTAAATGAAGAGCGGTTACACCATCAGCGACTTGAGCATTAACACTAGCACCACCATTTAAAAGTGTTTGTAAAGCAGGAACGTGTCCATTTTGTGCAGCTAAATGAAGAGAAGTGAAACCATGATTGTTTTTAGCATTAACATTAGCACCACCATTTAAAAGTGTTTGTAGGGCAAGAGCATGTCCATTTTGTGCAGCTAAATGAAGAGCCGTTGCACCATCAGCGACTTGAGCATTAACACTAGCACCACCATTTAAAAGTGTTTGTGGAGCAGCAGCGTGTCCATTTTGTGCAGCAACATGAAGAGGGGTTGAACCATTTGGTTTTTGAGCATTAACATTAGCACCACGTTCTATGAGTAGTTGTAGAGCGTCAGTATGTCCATTGTGTGCAGCAAAATGAAGAGAAGTGAAACCATGATTGTTTTTAGCGTCAAGATTTGCACCAGCTTTAATCAGTCTTGTTAGAGCATTACAATGTCCATTTCCTGCAGCTAAATAAAGAGCAGTGCAACCATTTGTATTTTGAGCATTAACAAGATTACGATCCAAAGATATGAGTTCGTTTATTTTAGAGCAATCATTCTGTGCTGCAGCAATAAACAGAGGGTGGTCGTCATTGAGTTGTTGAGATGTAGTATCGCTTGTCCGTTGAGCATCGCTACTTGGTTTTATGATGTACGAGGTGCTTAAGATAACAAGAAGTCCTTGTAATAATAGTATTTTTTTCATAATTTTCTCCATTTGAAAATGAATGTTTTGTTTATTTTGGGTTATCAGTAATTTTTATAATTTATTATCCGTTTAGTTTACTAGATAGAAAGTTTCTAATTGTTTGTGTTGCAGCTATGTGTCCATTGTGTGTAGCAACAGCAGAAGGAGTAAGGCCATTCAATGTTTGGATGTTGGTATTAGCACCAGACCATAAGAGTATTTGTATGGGAGTTATGTGTCCATTTTCTGCAGCTAAATGAAGAGGAGTGTGGCCATGAATGTTTTGAGCATTAACATTTGCACCACCATTTATGAGTGTTTGTATGGCAGCAGCATGACCATTTTCTGCAGCTAAATGAAGAGGAGTGTAGCCATGAATGTTTTGAGTATTAATATTGGCACCAGCATTTATGAGTAGTTGTAGAGCGTCAGTGCGTCCATTGTGTGCAGCTAAATGAAGAGGAGTGTAACCATGAATGTTTTGAGCATTAACATTTGCATCAGCATTTATGAGTGTTTGTAGAGCGTCAGTGCGTCCACTGTATGTAGCACTATGAAGAGGAGTAGAACCATAAATGTTTTGAGCATTAATATTGGCACCAGCATTTATAAGTGTTTGTAGAGCATCAGCATGTCCATTTTGTGCAGCTAAATGAAGAGGAGTGTAACCATTAATGTTTTGAGCATCAATATTTGGATGACTATGTAAAAGTTTTTGTATGGCAGCAGCATGTCCATTGTGTGCAGCTAAATGAAGAGGAGTGTTGCCACTAGTGAGTTGAGCATCAATATTTGGATGACTATGTAAAAGTGTTTGTATGGCAGCAGCATGTCCATTTAGTGCAGCTAAATGAAGAGGAGTGTAACCATTAATGCTTTGAGCATCAATATTTGGATGACTATGTAAAAGTGTTTGTAGAGCAGCAGCATGTCCTTTTCGTGCAGCAAAATGAAGTGCAGTATAACCATTTGTATGTTGAGCATTAACAAGATTACGATCCAAAGATATGAGGTCTTTTATTTTAGAGCAATCATTCTGTTCTGCAGCAATAAAAAGAAGTTGATCGTCATTGAGTTGTTGGGCATGGCTACTTGGTTTTATCATGTGCGAGGTGCTTAAGATAACAAGAAGTCCTTGTAATAATAGTATTTTTTTCATAATTTTCTCCATTTTATAATTATTAATTTTATAGTGTATGTATACTATAAATCTGACAAAACTTATTATCAGTTTATAATTTATATAGTACAGATAAATTATATTTTTGCAAGTAGAATATTAAAAAGGGGTTGATAAGCTTAGGCGTAAGGTATTATAGAGATGAAAAGGAGCTGATAACCTCAGGGTTCTATAGCAGTTATTTTAGAATCCATGAGAATTTTATATTGTTTTAGGAAATTGTAGGCGGTTCGTGCAGGTAAGCCTATTTTACCAGTAAATTCGGTTAGAATGATCATGGTAAGGGGAGGGTGGTTTTTATAGGTAAAGTTACAAGCAAGCCAACTGTGTTCTAAAAATTCTTTTCCTGTTTTTGATTTTTCAAGACTACTTGTTTGCGCAGTACTTGTTTTTGCATGAATTAAAAAGCCTTTATCGTGAAGTCTATCAATCCAACGAGCAGAACCCTTTGTGACTGCAGCATGCATTGCTTTTTGCAAGAATTTACGAGTTTCATACTGAATGAGCAAAGGCTCTCTCATAATGGGCGTATCTGCAATAATGTAAGGGGTAACTAAAAAGCCTGTCTGAATACTTGCAATAAGCCGAGCAATTTGGAGTGGCGTTGCCAGCAAAAAAGTTTGACCAATTGTCGCAGAAAGAGTTTCTCCTGTCCACCAGCGTTCTTTTTTTACTCGTAACTTCCATTCACGTGAAGGAATAAGTCCAGAAATTTCTGGTAGTTGTGATCCTGTTGTTCTACCGAGTCCAAAAAGGTTTGCATAATGTGAGAGCGTGTCAATATCCATTTTTTTACCTATTTCAAAAAATGGAATATTGCATGAATGAGCAAGTGCATATTTTATGGTTAAAAGACCATGTCCTTCGTGTCGCACGCAATGGTATTTTCTTCCAGCAAACGTGATGTGTCCGCGGCAGTCCCATGCTGAATGTTGTTCAATGATACCGGTTTCAAGGGCTGCACTTAATGTTACGAGTTTAAAAATAGATCCTATAGGATAGGCAGCGCATGACATTCTATGAAGAAATGGCTTTTCTTCTTGAAGTTTTTTCCAGGTTGTATGGTCAATAGGGGAGGTAAAAATATTTGGATCAAATGTTGGTCGGGAAACGCAAGCTTTTAAAGCTCCTGTGTAAGGGTCCATAATAATAAGGCATCCAGAAAAATCGGTAGGAAAAACCTGTTCTGCAATTTGCTGAAGATTAAGATCGAGAGTCGTGGTGATATGTTGTCCTTGTAATGTTTTTTCAATTTCAATTTCAGCAAGATGAGCACCAATTGAATTAATAATTCGCATGATTGAGCCCGAGCGACCACGTAATGTTTCTTCAAATAATTTTTCAAGCCCAGTTTTTCCTTCACATTCACTGTTGAGTTGTCCAAGATATCCTAAAATATGACTAGCTAAGGACTGATGAGGGTAAAAACGTTTAAAATGAGTAATAAATTTAATGTTCGGATCGTTAGGAAACAGTTCAACAATTTTACTGAGTTGTTCAAAAGAAAGATCAGCAGCAAGGGTAATTTTTTTAGAATAACGTTCGGCTGTTTTTAGAGCATTATTAGATTCTTCATAAGGTAATGAAAGAAGCTGGTAAAGATTGTTAAGATTTTCTTTTTGATCAGAAGTGAGCTGTTTAGCACCAGTTCCTTGCCAATAGATATCAGTTACTGATCTGTTGGTTGCAAGAATGTTTCCATGACAATCAAGAATGTTTCCTCGCAGTGAAACAGTTTGTTCGTATCGGGTAAAGTTACGCTTACTTTGTTCTGCAAATACAGGGCCTAACGTAATTTGCAAATAAGTTAATCTCCCAATGAGTATACAAAAACCAAAGATGATACAACCAAGTGAAAGAGAAAGTTTTGTATTACAATCGTGTAAATTAGTCATGATTAGTTGTTGGTTTCATAGTTGAAAGAGGATGAAAGGCATCGCACATGTCAGAAAGTTCTTGTTGACTGACATGAGTATATTTTTCTGTACTAGCGAGAGTTTGATGCCCGAGTAATTCTTGAACAATACGGACATTAACTCCTTGATTAAGTAAGTGAGTGGCAAATGAATGACGCAATTTATGGGGTGTAATATTTTTTTTACCTTTTAAAAAAATTCGAAACATTTGAATAATACGTTGAATTGATCGAGTTGTTAAGGGTTTGTTGCAATAATTTACAAAGAGCGCTTCTTTTGTATCGGTAGGCAGAGACCGTTCTTTTGCAAGATACAATTTTATTCGTTCTTGTGCCTTTTGACCAAAGAGAACTAATCGTTCCTTTCGACCTTTTCCAGTGATACGAATGAGTTTATTTTCTAGATCAATATCTTTGAAAGTAATCAGACATAATTCTGAGCAACGAATTCCTGTTGCATACAGTAGCTCAAAAATTGTTTTATCTCGGATAGGCCGTTTGGTAGGAAGTTGTTCTTCTGGAAGAGTATCAAGCAAGTAGAAAATTTCATCAATGCTTAAATAAGTTGGTAATTTTTTATCAATCCGAGGTCGTTGTAAATTAAGTTCTAGTGGGATACCTGTTTTTTTTAAAAAACGTTGAAACGAAGTAAAACAGGATATTTTGCGGGCAATGGAACTTTTATCGATATTTTTATGATAAAGAGAGACAAAATATCGCTCAAGTGCTGGTCGTAGGGCAAGGGGTTCTTTTTCTGTTGTATTAATTCGAGCCCAAAAAGCTTTAAAGAGATCAAAATCGCTTTGGTAAGACCGTTGTGTGTTTTTGGTTAAATTACGCTCAACATCAAGGTAGGTCATAAAATCGATGCTATGTTCCTGAAATTCTTTGATAAGCATACAGAGGGTTCCTTTTTTATTGTTGCTACATAATGAAGGAGAGCTTAAAGGAATCTTTTACAGAGCACAATAATAAGCTTATTTATCCTTATTTTAAATCTCATCATTAAATTCATGTTGAAATTTTTAAAATCAGTGATATAATTGTTTATGTTGCATTGATATTATTTATTGATGCGTATAAAAAAATTATTAAAAATGGAGGATTTCATTATGAAATCAATAAAAATGATAAAACTACTTTTTCTTTTAGGTGTAGTTGGTTCTAACGGACTACTAATGAGTGCCGAGCAAATTAATGTAGCCCCTCAATTAGGACAAGTTGTTACTGTCACAATTGCTGGTGGAGTAGAAAGAGTTGTAAATCTTCTAACTTTACAAAAAATGGGATTTTTTGATTCAGCGATAGATCTTCGAGATGCATGTAGGCAGAAAGAAAGAAATAAATGCTTGGAGCTTTCATTACCCTATGAAGATATATGTAGCACGTTAAGAGAAATTAAATGTTTGGAGTGTTCAGAGGAACTGTTTGATTTTTTAATACATTTTATTGAACACAATGGAGAAGTAAATCTTAATGAATATTCGATATCTTCTATGGAAAAAATAGTAACATTAGCTCATTTTTTATTGTTGGATAAACCATTGTTGAAAAAACTGACAAATGCGTTTATGGGAAAAATAATGCAAGAAAAAGATGTAATGTCTTCTTATCAAAGTGGAAATCTAGATGTTTATGAATCTCTTGATCAAGAAAGTGACTACTGTACAGCTTCTTTTCAAGACCATGAAGAGCCGTTGTATTGTCGAGCAGGGCAAAAACAGGATTGTACGATATATGATATGGTTGGTAAATCTGGACTTCGGCCTTTATATTATTTGTATGATGATAGTATGCCTGTTAATTATAGAGTTAAAACGCTCACACCAGATCATAAATTTGCGTTTTTGATGGGTGATTATAATGAACTTGCTGTTTATTCTGAAACAGAAGACATCATATATCAGAATGTTTTTGATGGGTTTAGATTAAAAACAGAACATACTTTTTTATCAGGTGATATTTTTGCTAAATCAATACGATATACACAAAATTCAGCTTTTTGTGTTTTAATAGGTTATGACAAAATTAAGATTTTTTCCTTAGAAAATGATGGATGGTTGCATAATAATCCTCAAAACTTTTTACCTGATGTTACTATTAAAACTTCTTGGGTTAATCAATACCTGGCAGCTGTTTCAGAAGTGAGTGTATTTGAAAGTTCTGATGGTCGATTTTTAGTTATTAAAGGTGAAAATAAATCGGTGATTGTGGATTTGAAAATGAAATCCATTTTGGTTGAAATTAATGAAAAAATTAATGAGATAGTATTTGATCCTAGAACATTATCATTTGCTATTAGTACGCCAGATTCTCCTTACTTTACAATCTATAGATGGTCTGCTGAAGGTATAAGTAGAGAGCCATATAAGGTTCAAAAAATAGCAAATTTCTTAGGAAAAATACCTTCAAACTGGGTTGTTGGTTCTCTTGCATTTACGCAAGAGTCAGTACTTATTGTGGAATATGTAGCAAAGATAGGATTATATCGAACTTCTATTGGGGGAAGAAAAAAAGTTTTTTATCCTCTTCCGTATAGAATGGTTTCACCTAAAGAAAAAGAACAACTGTCTGATGCACAAAAATATCATATGATGTTATTTGGCCATGAAAATAAAGTTCCAGCAACGTTACTTGAGTGGTATGATTCATTGCCTGAGAGTATACAAAAAGAATATGAACTTCCTCTTTCAGAAAGAATACGTCGATATCCAGCAGCTGCTCTTGGTGCTCTATTAAGTAGATATGTTTGTGGTACAGAGTCAGATCTACCATTACAGATCAATCAAACGTTGGTATCTTTTAAAAAATAAAATTGTTGTACGTACTTTATAAAAAAAGAGTTGTTTGTTTTTAAATAAACAACTCTTTTTTTATGAGGTTTATATGTAGGGTATTGAATTTTTGTATAACCTCTATGTTTTAATAAGTAGAATGTTAGTTACGCTATATGATTCCAAAATCCTTACAGCGTCTGTTGACTGATGATCTGTTTACTCCCAAAAAAATTGCAATCTTATTTTGGTTTTGAAATTTTTCCCACAAAAGATTCATAATGTTTCGATCTTTGAGTGCATGTTTTCCAAGACGGGAAGCTTCGATTAATTTTGGATCAGAAATGTTGTAGGCAGGATGAAATTGAGTATCTTTAAGTTGTTCATTGTTTTTTGTTTTATAAAGTAAAATGTTTTGTATTCGTATTTTTAGTTCATGCAAACTAATTGATTTTTGATTAATGATTCGTTCTTTATCCTTATCACTGAGCATGAGCATTCTAATGCTTGAAATATCATGGCCGGCAATTGCTTGTTCACTAAATCCCTGTACTAGGGTATGCAGTTCTTCTTCTGGAAGAGTCATGATAGAAGGCAAGATAAGAGATGATTTGCATAGTTCATTATATAAGGCGGCTGAAAAAGTTCCCTTTTGAACAAGCTGAGATACATTTTGATTTGATGAACAGATGATTCGAACATCTGCTTGCATTTTCTTTTCACTTTTAAAAATTCTGTAAAAACCATAGCGGATAAATTCAGCAAGAATTTCTTGAGTTTCTTTATCAAGAAAATGAACATTTTTGATAAAAAGTGTTCCTTTTTTATCAAGACGCTCTAAAAGTGGTGTGGAAGTTGAAGAGCCAAAAAGAGGATTGATACCAAAAAGTTTTAGAGGAATATCATGACCTGTTGTAGCTGACTGAATATCAAGAGTATAGAGAGTTTCTCGTAGACTAAGGTGATGAATGAGTTCTATGGTTGATTCAAGGTCTTGTTGTGGAATTTCAAGAAGCAGAGCTTTTTTAGTGAGTGCTAATTTTAGAAGATCGATTTTAAAATTTAATAAAATTTCTCCTGTTCCAGGAATGAGTTCATTGACTAGTTTTCCTGATTGAGTTGTTTCAAGATATAAAAGATAGTCCCAATCTGAGGGGTTTTTTACATAATCAAGTAACTGTTTTACAATGTCTGAAATTTCAGGATAATGGACCGTAAAAATGACACTTGTTTTTTCAGGATGAGGTAGAGCTGTAATAACAAGCTTTTTACCACTCGCATCTTTAGTAATAGTTGATTGAGTAGTTTTATAAAGTTCAACTTGATGGGCCATGGTATGGAGTAGCTTGCTTAATGGATCTCCTTCTTGAGTGTTAGGATTGAGCGAGATAATTTCAGAAGCTTCTTTATTGCCAAAACTAAATTTTCTATTTTTATAAAATAAAATTCCAAAATGATTGTTTTTGTTGTTTCTTAAAAAGGATCGGATACTTTCTTTGTATTGGTTAACTTCTTGATGCTTTAAGTAGAGCTCTTCTCGAATATCTTTTCTTTGTTTTAAAAGTTCATTGAGATTTCTGTTTTGAAGAAGATAAATAATTTTTGAAAGATAGCTAGAAAATACAAGCATTTCGTCTCGTTCAATATTGGTATAGAGTCTGCCGGATCGAGCATTTCTTTCGATTACAATTGAAGCGATGATAAGGCCGTCTTCATAAATAGGGATAAAAATATCAGCATCAATTGAATCTAAAAATGTGAGAATGGTATTTCTACCATCAGTTTGATCGTAATAATTATTGTATTCAATTTCATCTTTGATCAAAATTTTTGATTGTTTCATTATTTTTAACGCTTCTACTATTGGTTGAGTAGATATATCAGCAGCGCTAATAAAATTTTCAATAATGATTTCTTTATTAATTAGGATTGGCTCTGATGCTTCATGTAATGATGTATGCATCATGGTGCGAACATACACAAAAGTTTGTGTAGGTGGGATAGTAAAAGCCCGAGAAAAAAAGTGTTGAACTATGAGTTTTATTTCATTAGTACTGGAAGCATTTCCCAAAGACTCAAGAGTGTTTTTAAAATCGTTTACAAAATTAAATTTATTTGAATCATGTGCATGGACATGACTGTGAATATTTAAAAATCGAAGGCCAATAATTTTTCTGATGCAATAATAGAGAGTTAAAGATAAAAAAATTGTTGATATTCCCACAGCTGATTGGTTGTTTGCTACTTTTTCATACAGAAATGTTAATGGATACATTTGAAAAAGATTAGCAATTAAATAGGGGATAAGAAGGTATTGTAAAACTATTTTAAGTTGATGATGTAAAATACTTGGAATACGAGTTTTTTGTAATGAATAAAGTGTTAATAAAATGGTAAAAGGCAAAAGTATTATGAGTGAGTAAAATGATTGATAGCTTTGCATAGTTTCTTCAAGAGCATTTATTTCTGAATAAAAACTGAATGCTTTCTTTAGAAAAAAGAAAAAAAAGATTGAACTGATTGGTAAAAAAATATATTGATACCAAGCAAAATAGCGGTAATTTTTTTTAGTAAAACTTTCCATGAAAAGTGAAAGCGCTTGATAAATAAGAATATTTGCTGACCAGCCAATACGAATAAAAAAGGGTCGCAGTACCGGCTTTAGAAAAGGTAAAATTGTTCTACTTGAAAGAGAAACAATCCATGCAAAATCTTCAAGAAGAGAACAGATTAGAATGACTAAAAGATAATACCATGAAATAGAAACTCGTTTTGTACGAAAAATATGCGCAGTAAAAAAAAATAAAAGTGTCAGTTTGAACACAAATGCGCAACTTTGAACTGTCAATAAAAAATAATAATCACTGATGAATTCATTAATTGCTTGAAAAAAAGTAAACAACATTTTGTACCTCTCTTGTGATCTTATATCGAATAAAAAATTTTAAAATTTTTTAGTGCTATTTTTTCCGAAAAAAAGCAGCTTTTTGTTGACCGTATAATATGTATAACTTATACTCTAGTGCGTATTAGTTTTTCAGTTTTAAGTCCGGAGTAAAATTATGATTAAAAATAATCTTCTCAAATTTGTATCAAAAGTCGTAGTGGTTTTTTCATCGGTACTTTTTCTACTTGATGTGATGCCTCCGAATCATTAATACAATCGTATTGAAGATTAGCATAAGGATGAATTGATGACAATAATGATCAGTGAGCCCTATGCAAGAATATAAAGATCGGTTCAGTATTTCCTCAAAAGTTGATTTCGCAATAGAAGCTTTACGAAAAAAAACGGTAGGTATGCTCGAGCCGATGTCTTTTTTAATAGCAGTACAATTTGGTAGAGATCCTTTTTTAATATTAATTAGTTGTATTTTAAGCTCGCGAACAAAAGATACCGTTACGTACCCAGCAAGTTTACGTCTTTTTGAGTATGCAAAGACTCCGGAAGCGCTTATTGAGCTTTCGTTAGAAAAAATAGAATCGTGTATTTATCCAGTCGGATTTTACCGTCAAAAAGCAATCGCTTTAAAAAAAATAGCCATTCAATTAATTGAAAAACATGCCGGAAGAGTTCCTGATACGTTTAATCATCTTGTTCTTTTGGCAGGAGTCGGCCCTAAAACAGCAAATTTAGTATTGGGGGTTGGATTTGGCATTCCAGCTCTTTGCGTTGATATTCATGTGCATCGTATTTGTAATAGATTAGGACTTATTACAACAAAGACTCCAGTTGAAACTGAAAGAGAGCTTAAAAAAATAGTTCCGAAAGAATATTGGATAGAATTGAATAGGCTTTTGGTTATGTGGGGACAAAATGTTTGTGCGCCAATTTCACCAAAATGTTCATCGTGTGTTTTGAATTTAATATGTCCACGAAAGAATGTTCTGAAAAGTCGATAAATCATCCATTTAAAGAATAAAAAATAAAACACCCGCAACAATAAAGTGCGGGTGTTTTATTTTTCTGTGCGTTTAGCTAGCCATTGGTGTAACGCTTTTTGATGCTACACGACGCTTAGCTGCTTTACGTTTTGGAGCTGCCTTGCGCTTAGCTGCTGCTTTGCGTTTTGGAGCTGCCTTACGTTTAGCTGCTGCTTTACGTTTTGGAGCTGCTTTGCGTTTTGGAGCTGATGCTGCTTTACGCTTTGGGGCTGCTTTACGTTTAGCTGCTACTTTTCTTTTTGGAGCTGCTTTACGTTTAGCTGTCTTTTTTCTTACTGCCATCTTACTCTCCCAGTTTGGGTTTGTACTTTTTTTTTCTGTTCGTCACTGATGATTACACTATTGATCGTACAGATTTAAATGCGAAAAAGTCAATAATTTTTAAATTATTTATAAAAAAATTATTCAGCTCGGGAGATATAGGTCATAAAAAACAAGTGAAACCATTTTTTTAAAATGCTATTCTATAGGGATAATTGGGCCATTTTTATAAATTCCTCTTGTGATATTCCTTGAATTTGTTTTCCATCATGATATCTGATTGTTACTGTTTTTTCAGCGGCTTCTTTTTTGCCAATAACAACCATCCAAGGAATTTTTGCAAGTTGTGCTGTTTTAATTTGAGCAGAAAGTGTATCTGATGAACTGTCTAATTCAACCCGTAGGCCATGTTGTTCAAGGAGATGCAGCAATTCCGTAGCATATGGTTTTTGTTCGTCAGATACGGTAAGTAGCCTTATTTGTACCGGTGAAAGCCAGAATGGTAGGTGTCCTTTGTAATGTTCAAGTAGAACTCCCAAGAAGCGTTCAAGTGATCCATACATAGCTTGGTGAATGATAACTGGTCGTTTTAAAGTCCCATCAGAGGCAACATAGGAAAGATCAAAGTTTTCAGGTTGGAAGAAATCAATTTGGATTGTTCCACATTGCCATTCACGATTCATTGAGTCTTGCATTTTTATTTCGATTTTTGGTCCATAAAATGCACCTTCGCCTTCTTGAATAGTGTAAGGCATTCCGGCAGCAGTAAGAGCGGAAATAAGCCCATTGGTTGCTTTCTCCCATAAAAGATCATCACCCATAGCATTGTCTGGTTTTGTTGAAACACCAATCTTAAGATTTTCAAAACCAAATTTTTTCATCATGCCACGAATCAATTCTAAATTAGTTAAAATTTCGTGTTGAATCTGATCAGCAGTGCAATAAATATGAGTATCATCAATGGTAAATGCGCGGACTCTAAATAAGCCGTGAAGTACTCCTGAAAGCTCATGACGATGAACTCTTCCAAACTCATTTAAGCGTAAAGGAAGTTCGCGGTACGAACGAGGACGCTCTTTGTAAATCAAAATTGAGCCAGGACAGTTCATAGGTTTAATGGCAAAAGATCGTTCATCAATACATGAAAAATACATCTTATCTTGATAAAAATGGTAATGACCTGAACGGCGCCAGAGTTCATCGGAAAGCATTAAAGGAGTTTCTATTTCTTGATAACCTGCTTTTTTAAGCATGGCTCGCATATATCCAACAAGTTGATTAAGAATGAGTTTTCCTTTGTGATGAAAGAATGGAAAACCGGGGCCTTCATCATGAAATGAAAAATAATCAAGTTGTTTGCCAAGTCTACGATGATCATAAAGTTGCGCATCAAGAATACGTTGTTCGTGATCTTTTAAATCTTTTTCAGTTAAAAAAGCGATACCAGAAATTCTTTGAAGGGCAGTGCCATTACGGTCTGCGCGCCAGTAAGATCCAGAGATACTTGTTAATTTAAAATGTTCAATTTCTTTAGTGAAGTTAACATGGCCACCTTTGCAAAGATCATGAAAATCGCCTTGACTGGCAAGGCCAACGGTATCTCCAGGAATTCCTTCAATAAGCTCAATTTTGAACGGATTATTTTTAAATAGTGTGCGAGCTTCTTGTTTTGAAATGTCTTTATGGGTGAGTGGTAAATTGCGCGCAGCAATTTCTTTCATCCTTTGTTGAAGAACCGGAAGGTCTTCTTCTTTAAAATTCTTTTTTGGAAGACAATCATAAAAAAATCCATCTTCAGTTGGTGGTCCAAGTGTTAATTGTGTTTCAGGAAAGATTTCCATAACAGCATGGGCAAGCAAATGTGCTGCAGAGTGACGAAGACGATGAAGGTGTTCTTCATGGCTTAATTTTTCTTTTAGAGGGGAGCTCATGAGTTCCTTTCAAAAAAGGCAATGGTAAAATTTGAAAATATTTTATCATGATATTGTAAAAATGAATACTCCATATCTTTTGATAGAATGAGTTTTTAGATCAATTTAAGATAGTTAATTGTTTCGAGCGATAAGCTCATGATAGACTCCGATGTTGTCTTACTTAACTGTCTAACCTGAGCGAGGGAATAATGTCAGTACTAAAAGAACCAGCTCAAAAAATGTATGTTTTGGATACGAATGTTTTGCTTCATGACCCACGTTCAATGTTTAGTTTTACAGGTGCTCTTGTTGGGATTCCCATAATGGTGCTTGAAGAACTTGAAAATTTTAAACGAGAATCATCAGGAAGGGGTAAAAATGCCCGAGAAACTGTTCGCTATCTTGATCAGCTACGTGAAAAAGGAAGTTTGAGTCAGGGAGTTTCTATTGAAGGAGGAGGTGCATTACGTATTTTATTTTCTCCTGAGCATTATGCAGAAGATTCACCGTTAAATACTGGAATTGTTGATAATGAAATTTTACTTACTGCTGCTGCTTATCAAAAACAAGGCTTTGACGTAAAATTTATTTCTAAAGATTTAAATGCGCGCGTTAAGGCTGATGTTATAGGACTTCCTGCAGAAGATTATTTGAAAGGATATGTTCCGCAGGATGAATTTTATAAAGGATGGGTTCGTGTTCAGGTTCCTTCAGTTCAGTTAAAACAGGATATTCCGGATACTTTAAAAGAAATGGCAAAAGAAAATCCATTTGTTATCAATGAATATATTCTTGTAGAAAGTCAGCATAATCCATTTAATTATCGTGTATTTCGGTATGTTGGTGGTAACAAGGTTTTTATAGATGTGAGAGCGCCTAAATTTTCTTGGCCTGTTGAAGCGCGTAATCCACAGCAGTTAATGGCGCTTGATGCACTTCTTGATCCAAGTATTGATTTTGTATCATTGATCGGACCTGCAGGAACTGGGAAAACATTTATTGCACTTCTTGCAGGGCTTCATGAAGTTCTTGTAACAGAAACCTATCAAAAATTGTTAGTGTCTCGTCCCATTGTTCCATTAGGGGCAGATATTGGATATTTGCCTGGAGATGTACAAGAAAAATTACACACATGGATGCAACCGATTTTTGATAACGTTGAAGTTATTATGCACGCTGCAAATGCATCACGTCGTAATCAACCTGAAATGAATGAAGCTGTTGAAGATGCTCAGTATGAAAATAATCATGGACATAATCATAAGAAGGGTAAAAAGCATCGAGGAAAAGAAAAACGTACGGTGATAGGTTCTATTAATGATCTTATTCATCATGATAAGTTAAGTCTTGAAGCAATTACGTATATGCGTGGACGTTCGATTCCTTACCAATATATTTTATTTGATGAAGTACAGAATTTGAGTCCTCATGAAGTTAAAACATTATTAAGTCGTGTGGGCCAAGGAAGTAAAATAATATTGTGCGGTGATCCTTCTCAGATTGATTCACCGTATCTTGATTTCAGTAGTAATGGCCTTGTTATAGCGAGTGACAAATTTAAAGGCCAATCGCTTTTTGCAACAGTTTACTTAGAAACAAGTGAACGTAGCGCATTAAGTAGTTTGGTGAGTGAATTGTTGTGATTGGTTTGAAGAATTTTGAGTTAATTTGTATTTACTTCGAAGGATTTGGCCTTCAGTTAAATTGAGTGCATTAGCAAGTGAACCAGCTCCCCAAATTGCGTCATATTGTTCAGAATTGGTACCGGATAGTTTTTGTCCGGTACTTTTTTTTATGAGTCCTACAAGCAGATTAGAAGGTAATTTGCTATTGCTGATTGATCCCCAGGCAGAACCATTTTTAGGTATGTTAAGAGCAACTGTTTTTTGGCAAAGAGGTAATAAGTTTTTACCTAAAAAAGTGCAGGTTGTTTCTTTTTTTGGTAAAAAGACATCTTTTTGAAATGAGACTTGTTGATTGTTGAGTAAAAGTAAAATGTTGTAAGGATTAAAATCTGCAGTTGAAGGATAGGCTCTGAAGGTATGTTGTTCAGCATGATTTCCTAGATATCTATGATTGTATGCGTGCTTTGAATAAATATGAAAAAAGCGAGAAAAAGTATCTGATTTTGGTGTAAGTATTTCAGATTTTTGTATGCGTGTTATCGCCTTTTCTTTTTTTTCATTTTTTTCAGGTAAGGGAGTTCCGATTTGTATAATCGTATCGATCTTAGTTTTAAAGTGCGGTAAATGAGTTGCAATATTTAATAATTGCCCGCCTCTTCCAATGGTAATGACAATTGAATGTGCTTTAGAAAATTTTCTTTTAAGAGATGGAAACTCTTCAGTAAATTGATTAGCAAAATTTTTAAGATTGATAGAAGCTTCATTATCAATCCAATCAAAAACAAAGGCTGAAGGGGTTGTTGGTTCAGATGGATCAGTATTTCCAAAAAAATCTTTGGGAATTTGTAATGAACTAAAAAAAGATTGATAAAGTTTAAGGTCAGTATCAGTCAACGCTGATTTTTGATCGGGAATGAGTATGCATAGATACTCTGGTGATTGAGTAAGTGTTGATGTAATTGGTATAAAGGGAGATTTTTTTTGAGACGCTGCTTTTGTAGTTGACGCGATACATACTGTTATTAAGGCTATGAGTAAGAGCTTTTTCATTGCTTCTCCTTTTTTCTAAAGAGCAGAGGATATGAATGAATAGCCTTACAAATGAAACCTTATTTTGTAAAGGGGTTGCAAGCAATCAATCGTTTTCCTATAGCAAGAAGAGCTTTGGCAAGAGATTCTTTTTGAAGCTGCTCACAAGCAAAGACAGTGCATGAAGGTTTAAAAAAACAGACAGCAGGGCCAAAAAGAGGATTTCTGATAAATTGAATGAGTGAAATAAGAATCTGTGGAATTATGCGCATGTAAGCGCAAGAAGTAAATATCGCAATAGTTCTTGATATGACATAGCAGTAGCATCACGTCCTACCAGAGCAATACAGTCATAACGGCGTTGATAGAGTTTTTGTTCTCTAAATATTGATTTAATGCGACGACGAACGAGATTACGTTCAGGGGCAGTTCCCACTCTACGTGGAGTAACGATAAGAATTCGACCGAATTCTAAAGTTGCAGGAGCTCGTAAAATACGAAGGCCGGATACTTTTACCTTTGGAGATACTCGAGCAAAAAGTTGTGACACTTCTTGACGAGTAAAGGAAGAAATTTTTTTACCCGGCCACATCAAAGTACTAATCAGCACGAACGGCTAAACGCGTGCGTCCTTTTGCTCTACGACGAGCTATTATTTTTCTGCCCCAACGGGTAGACATTCTTTTACGAAAACCATGTTTTCTATTTCGTTTTTTCTTGCTCTTTTTAAAAAAAGTAATTGACATTGTGGGTTCTCCAGTGATTAATTTTCATTTTTTAGGATTGAATTCTAGTCTAAGGTAATAATCAGCTTTTTTCAAGTTATAGAAAGCTATTTAGTTCAAGATACCGCTGTGCATCGAGTGCCGCCATGCATCCAGACCCGGCAGAGACGATTGCTTGGCGATATCGGTAGTCAGCAACATCGCCAGCAACAAATACGCCAGGGCAAGAGGTATTGGTACCATTGGTAACACTGATATAGCCATATTTTTCAAGCTTAAGTTGCCCTTCAAAAGGCGCAGTATTTGGCTTTTGACCGATGGCAAGAAAAAGAACATCAAGGGGTAAAAAAGTCTCTTCTTTGCTGATTTGGTCAGTGATGGTTGCACCAGTAGGATGGCCTTCGTTTCCTGTAATAGCAGTTACCGTACTTGAATAGACTATTTTTATAAAATCTTTTTCTATAACTCTTTGTTGCATAACAGGGGAAGCTGTCAGCTTATCAAGTAGGTGAACGATTGTTATATCTGACGTTATTTTGCTCATAAAAAGTGCTTGTTCCATGGCGGTATCACCACCACCAACAATAACAACCTTTTTTTCAGGGTAAAATGCACCATCGCATACAGCGCAAGTACTTACTCCTTTTCCCCAATAATCTTGCTCTCCTGGGCATCCTAGGGTGTTTGCAGACGCTCCTGTTGCTATGATGACTGAATTGCAACGATATGTTTCATTTCGAGAAGTTATAAGGGTAAAAGGTCGCTCTGAAAAATTGACTGAAGTGACTGTGCCTGAGACAAATTGTGCCCCAAAATGTTCAGCTTGCTCTCGCTTCAGCATCATGAGTTCTGGTCCTAAGATACTTTTGTGTCCCGGCCAATTTTCAATGAAAGTTGTACCCATGAGTTGTCCACCTGGTTTACTACCTTCAATGACTATTGGTTTGATAAAGGCGCGTGATGCATAGAGTGCTGCAGTTAAGCCTGCTGGTCCAGAACCGATGATAATAAGATTGTGTACAGCGGTTGAGTCATGTTTCATGGTTTTTGTTTTTGTTTCGTAAAATGATAAATGGCGTGATTTAATGTTTTTTCTCTTAAACAGCATTGTGCCATAATTGCAGCCGAAATGGGAGTTTCTTTTCCCATAAAACGAGTTGTAGGTGGCTGAAAGTAAATAAATTCACTTGTTCTTTGTCGATTTAAGAGATTGAGATAGTACTTTATATCTTCTTTAGTTACTTCAAGGTTTTCAAAAAAAGCGAGCTGTTGAATAACTAAATTTTCCTTTAGTTGTTTTTCTGCAAGCAATCTAATTTTTTCTTTAAAGTCTTGTTGCGTTTTATAGACATTGTAATCAGGTTGATCATGAATCATTTCAAGAAGTGCCTTTTCTTGTCTAAGCACTAAATGAGACGGAATAGTGAGGTTATGTTTTGAAAGAAGTAGTCTTAGTGCGTCTTCTGAAGTTGCTCGTCGTTGAGAGATATCATTTCTATATGAAAACACTTCAATACATTTTTGATGGAGTTCTTTTGAGCTTTTAATACGAAAATGTTTTTTAAAATAATCAATACAAAAATGTGAACCTGAAAGATGATCAGCTATCGTAATTAAAAATTGATAATGCGTATCAAGATGGGTACTAAAATATTCTTGAAGAGCACTATGATTGGTCACAAATGCATCACCTACTTTTTTACCTAAAAAAAGAGATTGAAATGAGTTATCAATTTCTTCGCCACCAATTTTGAGCCATAATTCTTCGGTAATGGGATGGAGCAAAGGTTCAAGATTTTTATTAAGAAGGCTGACAGTAAAATTGATCCAATCACCAATTGCGATAGATGAGGAAGATGTTTTTTTGAAGATTTCGATTTCTTCTTTTAAAAAATTTTCAACTTGCCGATCAAGATCTTTATAGTTTTTTCGCTTTGGCGCTTTAAATGGAAGTCGCTTCCATCCTTGTAGTAAAATTGGCTGTGCAAGAGTTAATGAGAATGTATACGTCGCATCTTCGTGAGGTGTTACTACAATATCAGTCAAGCGAGGCTCTTCTGCAAAAAAGATTTTTTTATCTTGTAATTCTTTGTAAAGACATTGAATGACAAAATATTTAAAAAAGAACTCTTTTATGTGTTCAAGTAAATGAGGTTGGAAGTTTTGTTCAATATAAGAAATGGGTGCGTTTCCACGAGAAAAGCCATACACATGAGATCCAGTTTTTTGTTCCTGAGACGCTTCTGCGTATAATTTTTCAACGAATAAACGGGGTATGGTAATAGTGACGTAGCCGAACTGAGGGCTACTTTGCTTGAGGGAGAATGAAAGACTTGATGGCGTTCCCAACGTTTCCATGCGATCTCCTTTTTTTTTGGTGCGAGAGGAGGGACTTGAACCCCCACTCCGTAAAGAACTGGATCCTAAGTCCAGCGCGTCTACCAATTTCGCCACTCTCGCACAAATTTTTTTTGGTGGGCCGTGTTGGAATCGAACCAACAACCTGCAGATTAAGAGTCTGTTGCTCTACCGATTGAGCTAACGGCCCGTCTCACAGCGTTTCCCATCAAATGAGTCTTTATTGTAGCAGACCATTTGATAAAGTAAACGTTAGAGAACTCAAAAAATTATGATTTTAGCGCAGTTTCTTTTTTCGCACTTAAATCTTCGACAAATTTGATAGATTTATCGGTTAATTTTTGAAGTGAGTCATTAAGTCGCTTTGCAAAATCTTCTGAAATGTCTTTTTCTTTTTCAGTGTCTCTAATGAGATTATGAAAAATTTTACGGACATTACGAATTCCAACGCGTGATTCTTCTAACTTTTTACTTAAAAGTTTAACGAGTTCTTCACGACGGGTAGCGCTCATATCAGGAAGAACCAAACGTAGCACTGCTCCATCTTGCTGAGGAGTAAGTCCTAAGTCAGATTCTTTGAGTGCGCGTTCAATGTCTATGATCGTTCCTTGGTCCCATGGTTGGATGATGATAAGGCGTGCATCTGGGGTGCTGACTGAACCAAGACTTTTGATCGTCATTTCAGCAGTTCCGCCGTAGCATTGAACCTTAATATCTTCAACCATAGAAGGATGTGCTCTTCCTGTACGAATGCCTAGAAGTTCATGTTCAAAGTGTTTGATTGGCTTTGCCATTTCCTGTGTTACGTGATCTTCAAACTGCTTTATTTGGCCTTCAACAAGTACAAATTCTGCCATGCTGGTACCTTTCTACAAGGAAGATTAATATAATCCAATTTCATAACGAGCAAAGCGTCTGATTTTGATGCTTTCACCCATTTTACCGATTAGTTCTTGCATAACTTGTTGTGTGGTTAATTTGTCGTTTTTGACAAATTTTTGATCGAGCAAACAAACTTCGCCAAGAACTTTTTGCATTCTGCCTTCAAGAACTTTTTCAATAAATTCTTCTTTTGTTTTACCGTCATGTTTAATTTGTGCAATAATGACGTCTTTTTCTTTTGCAACCCATGCTTGGTCAACATCTGCTGAAGAAATATACAAAGGCTTCATTGCTGCAATATGCATACACACATCTTGAGCAAATTTTTTGAATTCATCGTTACGAGCTACAAAGTCTGTTTCGCAGTTGATTTCAACAAGTACACCGACTGTTGAACCTGGATGAATGTACGCGTGGACGATTCCTTGAGCGGTTTCGTTATCACCACGTTTAGCAGCAACTGCAGCTCCTCGTTTACGAAGAAGTTCAATTGCTTTTTCAAAGTTCCCTTCAGCTTCAGTAAGGGCCTTTTTGCAGTCCATCATACCCATGCTGGTCATTTCACGTAATTTTTGAATATCGTCTAATGATATTTTTGACATATCGTTTGCTCCTGTTCTGGTCATTTGTTTTATGACAGAGTGTTATAGTTTTTATTTTTCATATAAGAACATGTGAAATGTAAGTGTGCCAAAAGTGAGATTTTTGCGCAAATCTAACTGATGAAGGGATTACATTTTTTCAGGTCTGGTGATCCCCATAAGCTTAAGGCATCGTTCAAAGGTGTCTTTTACCAAAATAATTAAAAGGAGTCGGGCCCGGCTTTGACCAACCGATTCAGGTTCAATAACGCGATTGTGGTGGTAATAGTTATGAAACAGATGCGCAAGTTCAAGGAGATAGTAGGTCAAAAGGTGTACCTGATAATTTTCACTGATATCAACTAACAGGTCTTTCAAAAAAGCTATTTTCTTAAGAAGTAGCTGTTCAGCCTGTCCAAGATGTTCAGCATCTTCTGGATTGATATCCAGTAGTTCAGTGTGGTCTTTAGTGCGTTCTAAAATTGCATTGGTTCGAACGTATGCATACTGCAAATAGTAGACAGGATTTTCATCAGTCTGTTTTAAAGCAAGTGCAACATCAAATTCCAAATGGGCATCAGCTTTACGGTTAAGATAAAAAAAACGTGCAACATCAGGTCCCACTTCTTCAATAATGTCACCAAGTCCAATAATACGACCTGCTCGTTTTGACATTCTGAGTTGTTGGCCATCTTCTTTTAATGAAACAAGTTGATAGATAATGCATTCTAGTTGTATATCGGTCAGTCCAAGTGCTTGGCGAATTCCTTCAAGTCGGCGCGGGTAACTATCATGGTCTTGCCCAAGAACAAAAATGAGTCGAGTAAAGCCACGATTTGATTTGTTCAGTAAGTAGGCAGCATCGGCAGAAACATAGGTAAAAGTTCCATCTGCTTTTTTTAAAACGCGATCTTTATCGTCTCCGTATTCAGTTGACCTAAACCACAAGGCTCCGTCTTTTTCGTATGTTTTGTTGTTTTTTGCAAGTGTTGCAAGCGCTTCTTGAATAGCATGGGGATGTAATGTTTTTTCTGAAAACCAGGTGTCAAACGTAATGCCGTATGAACCGAGAGTCTTTTGTAAGAGCGCTAAAAGATGTTTATAGCCATACTCAATAAAAAATGAATCAGGTTGTTCAATGACTTGTTTGCCGTTTTCATCAATGCATTGCTGCGCTAATGCAACAAGGTATTCACCTTTGTATGATTCTTCAGGTAAATCGATCGCCTCGCCACAAAGCTGCTTACAGCGAATATGTAAAGACATTCCCAACTTGTTCATTTGAACACCAGCATCATTGATGTAATGTTCAGTGCCGATTTTATAACCTAAAAAATTCATCACGTTACTGAGTACGTCACCAATAATACCTCCACGGCCATGGCCTAAATGGAGCGGTCCTGTTGGGTTTGCGCTGACAAACTCTATGTTCCATATCCCGTGTGGTTCATCAATTTGAAAGTAATTATCTTTTTCTATAAAAAGTTCTTGAGCAATTGTTTTAAACGCTTCTTGCGTTAAAAAGATGTTCAAAAAACCAGGCCCCGCAATTTCTATTTTTTGTAGTGAAGGGTCAGAAAAATGTGATGAAATTATGGTAGCCACTTCGCGCGGATTTTTCTTAAGTTTTTTTGCAAGAACCATTGCAGCGTTTGAGGTGATATCACCAAACTGCTGTTTATCAGGATCGGTATTTAAAGCGAACTCTATGTTAGGGAGTTCAGAAAGAGAAAAATTGGTTTGTAGAAAACCATAAAAACGAGCGCGCAATGCTTGGATAGTTGTCATAGGAAAAGCCTTTTTAAAGATACTAAAGCGTTTGTTTAGTATACGTTAAAAAGGCTTATATGTCATTAGTGATTGTTAATCAACTGTAAGCGTTTTATCCGCTTATCAATGGTTAAGCTTTAACAAATTCTGGAGCATAGCCAGCTTCTTTGAGTGTTTTAAGAAGTTCATCTTCTTTAACTTTGAACGCTTCTTGCTCAGCTTTGCTCACATGGCCAAGGTACTGTTTTGCTGATTGTACTTTGTTAAGAAGTTCTTTTACTTGCGGTAAATGATCTTTTTTAAGTTCAGCAGCTGTTTCGGTAGCAGTTAAGGTTTCAATAGCTTTTTTTGATTGTGCATGAAGTTCATTATGTGCTTTAAAAGCAGCACTGTCCTCGTACCAATCTAAAAGGTTGTCTCCCGATCTCCATGCAAGGTAAGCACCTGCAGCAGCAAGTGCTCCGTATCCAAGTGGATTTGTACTGAAAATATGACCTAATTTATCACAGATGTTTTCAGAAAATTTAGTTACAAAATCTCTAACTGTTCCATTTGATTTTGCTCTAGCAGGGAGTTCAGCAGCAGCTTCAAATGCTTCATGCGCTTTTTTAAAGCAAACACCCGCTCCGATTGCTTGAGGGATTGCCCATAAGCGACTGCGAGGACTCATAGCTGCAAGGGCAGCAGCAGAAAGAGATGTTTGTTGTGTGGGGTTGTTGTGGCTTAACTGTTTTTGTAGTTTTTCAACAAGCCTTTCATTGTCTCTAAGTTCAGTAAATTTGGTTAAATAATCATCCACAAATTTATGGGTAAGGTATTCAACTTGTTGTGTTCTTTCTCTACAAACGCGTGCTTTTGCTTGATCAAGAGTTTGTGGTCTTTCAATAACTATTTCTCTAACTATTACTTTTTCTTCAACAAAAACAGTCGGCTCAATCGGTTCAGTTTGTGTTGAAGTAGTTTCTGCGCGTTTTGCATGAACTAGTTGTGGAGCAGGAGTTGGAGCTGGTTGTTCAGAAGCTGTTGCTGTCTTTGGTTGTTCAGATGGTGATGTAGGAGTAGGTTTTTCGGTAGCAGCTGATTTTGGTTGTTCAGAAGCAGGAGTAGCTGGTGCAGCTGTTTTGAATCTGTCAAAGACTCCAGAAAATAGCCCAGAACCTTTTGGTTGACTTGCTGAAAATGCTGTTGTTGCGGTTGCGCTTAACAGAGCAATAGTTAATAGTTTTTTTGTGTTCATTTGTTTGCCTCCTGACAAAATGTACATATATTTATTTTTAATATCATGTGTACGATTCTACCTTTTTCGTTGATGATTGTCTATCGGTATTAATCAAACTATTGATCTAGAGGTGCAAATGAGGTTAACAATTTTTTATAAATCTTTATACTGAGCTTATAGGCGTTTAGTTGAAAATGCTGCTTGGAGTGAGGATAGAATGAAAATTGCGGTATTAGTATCTGGCGGGGTTGATAGTGCTGTGGCACTTGCTCTTTTGCAGCAGCAGGGGCATATGGTTGTGCCGTATTATCTTAAGATTTGGCTTGAAGATGAGCTTGCTTTTTTAGGGGAATGTCCCTGGGAAGAAGATCTTTCCCATGCTCGGGCAGTATGCGAAAAGCTTGGTCTTGAGCTTAAGGTGGTTTCATTGCAGCAGGCATATAAAGAAAAGGTTATTGGATACACGATTGATGAAATTAAAGCCGGTCGAACTCCAAATCCTGATATGCTCTGCAATACTTTTATTAAATTCGGTACTTTTTTAGATCAGTGTGGGCAAGGGTTTGATAAGGTTGCCACCGGCCATTATGCAGGGATTATTGAAAAAGAAGGAAAGTTTTGGCTTCAAAGAACTCCCGATGCACTTAAAGATCAAACTTATTTTCTGGCTCGTTTGTCTCAGGAACAATTGTCTCGGTCATTATTTCCTCTAGCTGATGTCACCAAAGAACAGGTGCGACAGTTAGCTGAAAGTTTTGATCTTCCTAATAAGGATAGAAAAGATAGTCAGGGGCTTTGTTTTTTAGGAAAAATTAAATTCCGTGATTTTATAAGTGCTCATGTTGGCCTTAAGCAAGGACCACTTATTGAAGAAGAAACAGGTAAGCAGTGGGGCCTTCACGATGGTTTTTGGTTTTATACGATTGGTCAACGTCAGGGATTAAAGCTTGCAGGTGGTCCTTGGTATGTTGTTAAAAAAGATACCATTACCAATACAGTCTTTATTTCAAAAAATTATTATGACGACACAAAAAGTAGAGATAGTTTTGTGATCTCAAATATTCAAGGCGATCTGCATCGATATAGTGGAAAACAGATTGATGTAAAACTTCGTCATGGAGAGTACATGCACAGAGCAACAGTAACGTTAGTTGAACAAAATATGATGCAGGTAAAACTTGCAGAACGAGATCAGGGAATAGCAGCGGGACAGTTTGCAGTGTTTTATGATGGGCGAGTGTGTGTTGGATCGGGAATGATTGTAAAAGGAGTCTAGTATGATGAAAAAATATGTAGGAATGTTTGTGCTACTCAGTGTAGTACAACTGTCTTTTTGTGAATCTGAAACGATGTTTGTTATCCCTAAAAAAAAATCGACAGAAAAGCCGAGTGCACTTAAAGAGGAGATGGTAGATTCTTTAAAATCTCTCTTGACGTCTACTTCTGATCTGATAGCTTCAATAGCTCACAAGCAGCATCTAATCATTCAAACGATAGAAGATATAGCACAAGATCAGGGAGAGTGCAGCCAAGAAACTGTACATCGTTTGAAAAAGCGTCGTGACTGTTATAGTCGATTACAACAAGAGGTACAGCGTTTAACAAAGCAGTTAGAAGAAGAATTAAGCATATTAAAACAACACAGCCAGAAAGGTATGTAACGCATGGCAGGATATAATAAAATTATTTTGATGGGTAACTTAACACGCGATCCAGATTACAAACAAATAAAACCAGGAAGCCAACCAGTCTGTCGTTTGAGTGTTGCATCAAACAGACAGTTTCGTAACAAACAATCAGGTGACATGGTTCAAGAAGTTTGTTTTATCGATGTTGATGTATGGGGACCACAAGCAGAAAGTTGTCGTCAATATTTAGTAAAGGGTCGACCAGTTCTTATTGAAGGACGTATCAAATTTGATTCGTGGCAAGATCAAGAAGGTAAAACTCGTAGTAAGCATTCAATTGTTGCAGAACGAGTTGTTTTCTTATCTTCAGGTTCAGAACAAACAGATCAATCTTCTTCTGAAGCGGATCAAGGATCTTTTGAACCTCGTAATGATGTTGAACGTGAGCTTATGTCTCAATTAGATGATATTAAAAATCGTAAGAACTCAACTGATTTTGGGGCAGCTACTACTCGTCGTCCAGCAACAAAATCTCCTTTTAGTGCACCAAAGAATCAATCAAATGGTGATATGAGTTCAGATTTGGCTCAAGCTTTTAAGGATGAGCCTCCCTTTCAGGATGATTTACCTTTTTAATAATGAGGTAGAATAGTAAAAGCACTCGATAAAAAGGGTGCTTTTTTTTGACCTTATTTTTAATAATATTGACAAATAGAATATAGTATTGAGAGACTGGTAAGTGATAGGGAAACAGGAAAAGTTGTAGAAGGGGGATGGAACATGAGCTTTGTAAAAGTGAAAAAAACCTATAGATGTTTGCTGAGTTTTTCTTTTTTTTTGGTATTAGTTTTTCAGGGATATGCTTTGAAAGCAGCCATTTCTCAAAAATCTGAATTACATAAAAAAGTTATTACGTATGATATGCCTTCTCATGGTTCAAAGAAGAAAAATTTTTCTTATGACATGGTTACTGGGCAGGAATATAGTCTTTTTTATTTTATGGCTTCTCCTCTAGGGCAAGCTTTACGACTTTCAGCCCGTTTAATGGGTGATCTTCATGCGGCTGCAGATGATCCTTATGTTCTTGCTGAATTGAATGATGAAATTATAGAATTTTCTTTTCGTGTGTTGGATTTGAATACGTTGTCTGATGTAGCAAGGTTTGATGTCATAAAACAACTTAAAGAAAATCCAGAAAAAGGGCGTTACTTACTTTCTGAAATTGCCCATCTTCAAGAACGGACCATTCTATTATTGGATACTTTTAGAAATGTATTTGGACAGAATTTTAATCAGTATTCCATCACGATAGTGATAACTCTTGAATATATGGCAAAAAAAATAGGGCAGATGCTTGTTGTGTAGTTTGTAGGTGATCTGCTTGGGTAGATTTGTTAAGTATATCTTGCGCTAAAGAATGAAAAAAATCTTTTAAAATTGGGAAATTCGCTGTTTTATGGAATCCAATGTTACTTCAAGAATAGGTACTGCTTTTAAAAATGCATTTAAGACTCTTACATGACGATCGCTATTACCTTCTTCATAATCATGAGCTATTTCGTTTCTCAGTTTACGTAATTCCATCCACTCATCAGCACTTTTAAGAACATTCATTTTTTCCAAGTAATTGAGTTTGTCGATGAAAGTAAAACCTTCAACCGGTTCTCCAGCTATCTCCAAAAAGAGGGGTAATACTTTTGAAACCATCAAATCCTGGACTTGGGAGAAACGATAAAGAGCCGAATCAAATTTTTCTTCTTGGCTTTCGGTTAAGCTAGATACTGTTTCGGTGGTCAACGGATACTTAACCTTTATCGTATCAATTCTTCTGTTGATACGTGCCAATTGATGTTCTATTGTCTTTATTCTTGTTTTCAACGATTCTAATTGTTCTTGTTTTGTCTTCATGCCAATTGCACTCCTTTAGATTTTGCTACTTCATAAATAGGTAACTTTTTAGATTCACTCAGAACATGTAGTACCACATCGATTTTTTGCTCTCCTATGCGTCGCCATAAATCGACAACAAATTTTGTTTGCTTTGTTGCAGCTTCAACACTTGGTAACTGTGTTTCTACATACAAGTCTATATCACCACCACGTCTTTCAAGATCTACCCGAGAACCAAATAACCAGAGATGATCGTCTTTTTCAAAATGCTGTTTAAAGGATTCGATAATGTGATTAACATCAGAATCTACTAATCTCACTTTTTGTCGCATTAGTTTCCCCATTATGTTTATTTTTATTTGTCATCAGCATCTAAAATTTATTTTTTATACCCAAAAAGTAGAATATCATTCTTCATATTTTATTTAACCTTTTATTTTTATTTTGCAGTTATGGGTTAATTATATTTTTAATACAAGATGTAGGTATGCCCGTAGAGGGCACACCTACATCTTGTGCTTCTATAAAGGCTTCAAGAAAAAGAGAGCAACCTCTTTGGCGCTGCACGCGGAGTGCACACTTACATCTTGTGCACAGGAATGAACATACGAAAATGGATTCCCACGCAAGCTCGCAATGACACTTACTGTAGCGCAATAACTCCTCGATCAGTTCCCATCATTAATCGTCCTGTGTCACCAATTGAAGATATCCAGTAAAATGCTGATGCTTGCGCAACGAGCGAATCTTGCATGGTGTATTTATTGTTCGTCGTAATTCCATAATCATACAAATTGTAAGGCAGTACCAAGATCTGGTATTTGGCATCATCAGTGAGAGATTTTTGTATAAAAAATCTACGGCATCCATCGTTATAAAAAAGTCGAGCAGTTACGGGGAAATTTTGGAAAATTTCAGGAGCAGTTTGCTGATCAAACGATGTTGCACCATTAAAAGTAACAATGTTAGAAGGATCTTCTTGATAGCTGGTTGCTTCTGCAATACCGCTTGTGCCAACGTTATTTGATAATGTTTGATGGGACATTTGATAAAAAATGTTTTTGTTATAAATGCTTTGTGGCAATCCTGGATTTTGAATAAAATTAGCAAACCAGAATGTTTGTGGTGACCGTTCATACAAAGCATTACTTAGATTGTTTGTTAAAAAGGATGCTGTTTGGGGTGAGCTAATGCGTGACCAGTTAGCATTGATTGGCGTAACTCCAAGACCATTTGTTCCAGCAACAGTAGCGCCAGAACCACGTACACAGTGAGTTGAATAGACGCCGTCGGTTGTTGCAGCAAGGAGCTGTTCAAGGCCATTGGGAGCAGTTGTAGCAGTTGCTGTAGTAGCGGTTGCGGTTGCTGAAATAACAAAATCATAAATTTTGCTTACGGTTGCAAGACCAGCAGTTTTTGAAATTCCAATAGGGGTACACTGTGCATTCAGTTGAGAAACGGTGTTTGCTCTTGTTGCAGCGTAGATGGTGTCTCCAGCTACTGATGTTGTAAGGATATAGATACTTCCCCCTTGTGCTTGTATTTTTACTGGGACTCCTGAAACTGCAGTAAGTTGAATTGCTGCAGGATTAACAAGTTGCGGCATAAATAATGATTGAGTTGCAAAACCATTATCTGTTGCACCATTAGGAATAATGGCGTAGACAGCAGGAGCGGTTGTTGCAGTTCCTGCGCAACCAGCAAGTAAAAATCCAGGAGTTGTAAGGGTCGTATTAGATGACCATGAAGAGTATCCAAGACAGATAACAGGACCAGATCCTGCTGGTAGTAAAAACTTTTGCAATGTTTGTGTTTTTGTCCAGTCGTACGCACTATCAGGCATTTGGGTGTTTAAAGAGGTAAACGTTCCGGCAAGAGTAGCCGCATTTGCAGTGGCAGATCCAGTGATTGCAAAACAGACCGCTCTGTCACCACCAAAAACAGTAATACGGCTTGGAGTATCAGCTCCCCAACAGGTGGTTGAAGCATTCAGATCAAGAACAGAATAGCAGGGACTTTTTAGTGCTGCATTGACAGCTCCTGCAAGTCCTGGTTGAGAAGTTAGGGTGTTGCTTACAGTCCACTGCGTTACATTTGCTACTAAGTCCGCTTTGTTAACAGCCCAAACATGACCGGTATACCCATCAACAGCGCAAAAATCAACTCCTCCGTTTGAAGTTGTGTAATCTCCCATATCGAATGGAATTACTTTTTGCCAATCGGTCCAGTGGTCAATTTGTCCAAGGTCATTGAATACAGCTTGAGATTTGAAAATCCCTGATTCTGAAAGGGGTGAACTACCTGTAGCTGAAGTGTCGTTTACTGCAACAAATACCGCATCATTATCAACATACATATCGGTAATGTAACTTGTAACAACTCCATCAGTATCTGCTGTTCCAGGATTACATGGCAGGCTGATTCCTGTAGCGTTATTCGGATCAGTGCCAACAAATCCTCCAACAAGTGCAGCTGCAGAAGAGGTTGTTATAAGTTCAGCAACAGTTATTTGAGTAACAGGAGTTAAAAAGGCTCCGTTAGTAAAAATAGTTGTGTTTGCAGGAAGGCCATCCCACGTTGCGTTGGTAGAGCCATACACAAGAGGAATAGCATAGACATTGTTTGTTGGTACGCTAGTTCCAATTCCTGAACCACCAAGAATTAAATAGATAAGACCGGTTGAGGTATGCATAGTTCTAACTTTTGTTGTTTGTAAGGTAATGTTTTGAGGTAGCGCATTTCCACTGCTTGCACAAAGTATTGTATTGACCGTATCGCCAGCAGGATGAGGTGATTTAGTAGCTGTGAGTGTGAGTGTGTTGATGTCTTGATTAACAATAAAAGTACCCACTGACCAAGCTGTAGCATTTGTTTGGTTAAGAGTACTAGCAGCTGCTACAAATAATCGGCCCGATTCACCAGCACTGGTTCCAAGATAGGTGTCATACCACATATCAATAGTTTGAGACGCGGGAACTTCAGCATTTTTATTGTAGGCAAAAGCCCCGTTTTGAGTTGCTGTAAAATTTACCGGAAATGCGTCTGGGGTCGTGGTAGCGGTTGTTCCATTAGGATTGTAAAGGGTTGCTTGAGCAGTATAGGTTGAAGAAAGAGTTAACGTTCCTGGAATAATTCCTGAGTCAAGATCTCCAAATGACATATTGGTGCTAGTGGTAGTTCTTACCGCTGTAAAAAAGATATTGTTTGATCCTGTTATAGCCGCTATTCCTTCTGTATTGTTACCAGCTGCATCAAGAAAATCCCCTGTGGTCGGTATTGGTATTGGGTAGGTGTTATATTTATTAATGGCATAAAGATTGAGTGGTGTTGTTGGAACAATTCCAAGTCCAGCAAGCACGATGGGACAATTTTGTGTGCTTGAAGAAGGTGGGCTAATGACTGTCATAAGGTTTACTGCATAGGAATTAAGGTTTGAGATTGCACTTATTCCAGAACCAATTCCCACTAATTGGGGAGTGTTTTTTGTAGTTCGGTAGTTGCCATAGCAGATTTGATAAGCGTCCGGATTTTGTTGTGTTCCTACTGTTTCTGATAACCCAAAATAATAATCTCCAGATGGTCTGTAAAAAGATGCAGCTCCTGGAGCTACTGAAAAGGTTTCTCCTTGAGTTGCTGAATCACCGCATGCGGTAAAGTATGCTTGTGCTGATGATGTTATGAGGATGGTAGTTATCAAAATACGAGAGAGAGTAGGGAGTATTTTTTTTATATGATTTTTTTGCATAGTAAGTTCCTTTTTTGTGATCGGTTACGAGTTTTGTGACTAATCAAAACTGTATGATCATTTGCTAAAGGAGTGCAAGATTTTGGATAGTGCTTGTTTTAGAATGTACGGATTTTTTTATAGATAAGGTAGTGTCTGCACAAGACGTAGGTGTGCCCTCTGCGGGTAGCACCAAAGAGATTTGGTAAACCGTAACGAACAATAACTTAGTTTCGACGACTATAGATTTTTTTATGAGTTAATCATATATACCACAAGACGTACGTGTGCCCTCTGCGGGCAGCACCAAAGGGGTTGCCCACCAAGGGTGCAAGCATGCTGCTTGACTGCTTTGACGGATCAAACTCGGTCCAGCTCCTTCTTGCCTTAAGACCTCAAACAAGAGATCCTAGTACGGTACTTTTTCTATAAAATTGTATGAAAGATTTTTTTCATTCTTGAGTACAAGATGTAGGTGTGCACTA
>CANNMA010000004.1 GCA_947505805.1 bacterium | reverse complement strand
ATCAGCGTCCTTTTTTTATGGTTTTTAGTTTTATCAAAATCAAAACTACTCTAAAAAAGGACGCTTGTTTATTTACAAATTAATTTTCGTATAAGCTCTCAGTTAATCTGCCAATATTAGCTGTTGGAGAAACTCCAGACAAAAGGGTTGTCTCAAACGTTTTAACTTGTTGCACCAAATGCTGATAATGATCAATTTCATCTTCAATAGGGTTTAAATCTTCCATTTCATCTTGAGCAGTCTGTAACAGTTCTACTTGAAGAAAACCCAATACAATTATAAATCCCACAATTTTTTTCATACAGTTCCCTACTTTTTTTAACGCATTAATAAAACCTATTATTAATAGTAATAAAAAAGATGTATTAATTTCAACACTTAGAAAAAATTTAAAAAATAGAAAATAACACTATGACTTAAAAAATATTATCGCAGTCGAAAAGCTGCTTGTTGTTGAGACCAAATACCACAGAGTGTAATGGCTAACGCATCAGTAATATCATGTTTTTGATCAGCTGGAAGTTTAGGAAAGAGCCTTTGAACTACTGCAGCAACCTGCTCTTTTGTAGCTCCACCAAAACCAGTGACCGCTTGTTTAACTTGCCGAGGAGCAAATTCATAAATTTCAAGACTATGCGTATGAGCAAGCAAATACAAAATCCCACGTAAATAACCAAGTTTTAAAAAACTTTGTGTATTTTTACCCAAGAATGGAGTTTCAAGAGAAATATGAGTTACTTTATGAGTTATAACTTTTTCAGTAAAAAATGCATGAAATAAACCGGTACGTTCAATAAGTGATTTTGCTGGAGGCAAATAGAGATAACCAAAATCAGCAATTGCAGTCCGCCGCTCATCTTTTTGAGCAACTGCAAACCCCGCGTAACGAAAACCGGGATCAACACCTAACAAGACCATATACTCCCCTTTTTTAAAGACGCTCTCAACTTACTCAGACTACACCGTGATATTAAAGAATTCTAACTCGCGTTAAAATCCTTCCAAGTCTTCAAACTTTGTAAGTTCTCTCAGGAACTGTAGCTGCACACACCCTGTTGGACCGTTTCTTTGTTTACCAACAATAAGTTCAGCGCCTGCAGGGTTTTCTGTATCAGGGTTATAAACAACGTCCCGATACAAGAACATAATAACGTCAGCATCTTGCTCAATAGCACCCGATTCACGCAAATCAGAAAGCATTGGCCTTTTATCCATACGACTATCAACCGCACGCGAAAGCTGCGAAAGTGCCAAAATAGGAACTTCCAGTTCTTTTGCCAGAGCTTTAAGTGCGCGAGAAATTTCAGAAACTTCTTGATGACGATTTTCATGGCGCTTACTACTATGCAGCATCTGCAAATAATCGATCACAATAAAATCAACCCCGTGTTGAGCTTTTAGTTTGCGAGCCTTTGCTCGTAACGTCATGATATCAAGCGCTGCCGTATCATCGATATACAGTTTCATTTCAGCAAGTCGCCCTGCCACATTAATAACTTCTATCCATTCTTCTGAACTAATGGTTGCATTACGAATATTGTGATGAGCAACATTTGATTCAGCAGAAAGCAAACGTAAGGTTAGTTGTTCAGCACCCATTTCAAGAGAAAAGACCCCAACTTTAAGCCCTGCCCCTGCAACATGAGAAGCTATATTAAGAGCAAGCGCCGTTTTACCCATCGATGGTCGAGCCGCCAGAATAACAAGATCACCCTTTTGAAACCCAGACGTCATTTGGTCAAGCATTGAATACCCAGAAGGAATTCCCGTTAGCCCACCACTGCTACTTTTAATATCAGATAAATGTTGAAACGTTTTTTTGAGCCAGATATGAAGTTGTACAAAATTTTGATCAGCACGTTTATTTGAAATCTGAAAAATAGTTTTTTCAGCTTCATCAAGCACTGCTGTAATGTCTTTATCTTCTTGATTAAAACAAGAAGTAATAATAGTACTTGCCGAATTAATAAGTTCGCGCAATACCGCTTTTTCTTTAATAAGTTTTGCGTGCTGCGCAATAAGACCAAGAGCTGGAATATCTTCTTGCAGCGCAAGGAGATACATAACTCCGCCAATAGGCTCTAACTGTCCTTTACGCTCAAGAGTATCCTGAAGGGTTACCAAATCAATGCGTTCCATTTTTTGTGCTATATCAAGAATTGCCTGATAGATAACCCTATGAGCAGGATGATAAAAATCATGAGGAGTTAAAAACTCAACAACTTGAGAAAGATTTTCATCATTCAAAAGCAAAGCAGCCAGTACAGCTTTTTCAGCATCTAAAGACGATGGTAACTTTCTACCAAGAACTTTTTCAGCATTCTGTATCCGTTGGGGAAGAAAATCTTTCTGTGTGTTCATTAAAATCCAACTATCTTATGCTTGTGTGTCTGCAATAACTTTTAAAGTCGCTTTTGGCTTTATCTTACTAGTTAATTTAACCGTAAATTCAAAAGTACCTTTTTCTTTAATGTTTTTATCAAATTCAATTTGACTCTTAGAAACAGCAACACCATTTTCAGCCATTAATTCAACAATTTCAGTTGAACTAACTGCACCATACAGTTTGCCATCATCATGCATTTTTCTTTTGATAACGAGTTGAAGGCCTTTTATTTTTTCAGCCATCATAGAAGTTTTTGAAGAAATAACTTCTTCACGCTTTACAAGTTCACGCTTATTTTTTTCATAAAAAGCTTCATTTGCTGGAGTTACTTTAACTGCCAATTTTTTAGGAATTAAAAAATTGACTGCATACCCTTCTGCTACTTTTAAGATTTCTCCTGCCAAACCAATATTTTCAACATCTTTGATCATGTATACTTTCATGGCACACCTTTCTAAAACGATTATTTTTTTAACTCAATCTCTTAGTATAGAGCAAAAATAGATAAGCGTTAACTCCTAAAATAGATCAATTTATTCATCCCATCCGCAGTACACAAACTTTTGACCAGCTCGAACTGCCTGGATAGTTGCAAACAGTTTAAAAAGGGCTTTGTAATAATTAAATCGATAATAACTATCATTAACCAAAAGAATAACAACATCAGACTCATTTTTTTTAGGCATATTCCATAGTAGTTCAGAGCAGATTCGAACAGCAGTACGCCCAAGAACAGGTAATTCATAGAGTGGTTGAATTGCAGGACCGCAAGAGAAACTGTTTTTTCCGTTTAGAAAAATCTGGTGACATGAGTGCAGAAGTGAATTTGTTTCTATGAAAGTTTCAAAAAAAGGTAAGAGCTTTGATTTTACATAACATTTAATTATACGACTCTCTTGCGTCAAAACTCCGACAGATAGGTCCTTTAAAACGTAGGCACAATTATAAAGCTTTTCGCCTTCTTGATAATGAGTACCAAAAAGCATCGTCACGTCCCCTGCATGAGCAGACCACATCTGAGCTGCATAGTCATGTTCATTAATAGGAAATGGAAATGTTGATTCTGGAAAAATAAATAACTGAGCATCTGGATTTTGTATTCGAGCGTGTATCAATGCATGGCACACCTCTTGCGCTCGTTCGTAAGGAGCTATTTCTTTAAAATTAGCACAAACAATCACAACCCCATCTGGGCAAGTGCTAATGATTTCTTTTTGCTGAAACAGTAAAATACATAAAAATGGTAGCCCCATCAAACATATAAACACCCACTTTTTACGAGCAACTGCTATCTGAAACATCAGTAGCAGAGCCAAAACACCATACCATCCTATCATAGAAATAAGGATCAAAAATAGCCTGCCATTCATAAGAGGTACTGTTGGCAAAGCAATTCCGTATCCATATAAACATCCAACAAGTGGATAAAAGAAAACTTCTTGAACAACCCAAAAATATAAAAATGAACTGCAGAACCACCCTGCTGCTGAGTTATGAAAAAAAGTTTTTAGAAACTTGGCACTCACAAACCAAAGAGAACTTGAAGTTGCCCAGTATCCCAAAAACCCAGCGACACACAGATACTTGTGCCACCCCACTCCTAAATGAACAATCAGATCCAAAAGAGCAATCTGAGATCCACCATACGCAATCAGCCCCCACAAAAAACCAAGGGCTACTACCCTTTTATACGAGTTGAACTCTATTTTAAAAAGTGGAACTAAACTTATGAAAGCGCAAAAAAAGCTTATCGTAGAAAAACAATCAGTCGAAATGGACAAAAAAGAAGCGGCGTAAAACGCCGCTGAACTTAAAACGAGCAAGAGCTCTGAACAATTACTTACTCGCAATCGTCATCACATTCTTCATCGTCTTCATCGTCTTCATCAAGATCGCAATCGCAACCTTCTTCACATTCTTCATCGTCCTCATCACAGTAACAGTCTGTTTCATCGCAATCATTAGCTAAGAAAAAGGTTTTCATAGACGGTCCTTTTGGTTAGATAGGTTAATAAACTATCGCTAAATGTACCTGTGATACTGGTTAAAAACAATACTTTTTTTATACTTATTTTTTTTAGCCCTTTTGACTTTGAACAGTTCCACTTCTACACTAAAAGAGCGTTGTTTTGCGTAAAAAAATCACAAAGGAGTTATTATGAAAAAAATGACCTTAAAATTACTAGCAACCTTACAGTTTTTACTGGTTATGGTTCCCATCTTGCCCTATACCTCAAACAACCCGAATACTAATCCCCTAGCAGGACTTCCTCCTATTGATCCGATTGAGCTTTTAAATAGCATGGATCCAAAAGAGCTTGATAAGCTTATGGAAGAACTTTCACGGATGACTCCAGAAGAAATAGCCTATTACGAAGATCTTGGAAAACAGATGTTTAAAAATAGTGGCTATGATGTTGATGCAATTGCTCAAGGCGTTCCACCAGCAGAAGCACTTATTAAGCCAACACAAAACAATCAGCCTAAAAATACTAAACCAGCTGAACCAAAAGTTATTGATAACTCTTCTAAAAAAGAAAAAGATTCTTTAATGAGAATGATCAAAACACTTATGGACTCAATTGCTTCTATTCGACAAAAAGCTTCGTCTGATGAAACATTACATCCTCATATTGCTGAACTTAGCCAAGATCTTGATATGTTACATGCGTATCTTAATCGTATGGATTATGAAAAACATCTTAAGCATTTTGAAGAAAAAGAATTTTCAGCACTCAAAACAAAATTAAGAAAACTTTCTATGAACCTTGATGAACTTGATTCAAACTTGTCTGTTCCTAAAGTTACTCTTGAAAAACGCACAGCAGGACAACCAAGCAATCGATTACTTCTTGAAAAAGCAACCTCTGTTTTAAAACAGTTTAAAACAACCATGAAGGATGCTTTTGGACCACAAACTCTTTTGACAGACATTGAAAACTTATTCAAAAAATATGACACAGAAGCACTTACTATCAAAAAACAGATTGAAGAAAGCTACAAAAAAGCTTCTGATCAGGTACTAAAAATACAAAATACTAAAACCAACAATGGGCTTTTACCAGCAATCCCTAAATACGGGCAACAACCAGCGGGACAAGGTAAATCTGGCTATGGAACTAGTGGATATCCGTCAGCAAGTGGATCAGGACAAACACAGTACCCAGCAGGAACAAAACAAAACCAACCAGGAGCAGCAGGACAACAACAAACTGGTGCTAAGCAAAGTCAAAATCCATCAAAACCAGGCGAAAAAAAACCTGGTGAAGATGCAACAAAAAACAAAAAGCCTGAAGACGGTGAAAAAAAGGACAAAGACTCTGATGCAGCAGAAGTTCCACAAACGATTGAACAAAAGGTTGAAAAAATAAAAAAAGAGTTGCGCTCTTTAAACACAAACTTTGGCAATCTTAAAACACCACTTTTTGCTCTTGCTGACGAAATTGATGCTTTAGCTACACAGCGTGCTCAAGCGAGCCAAGCTGCTGGTGGTGTGCCAGGTACACCAGCCCCGGTTGATCCATTATCCCAAGCTGCTGCTGATCTTTGCGAACCAACCAGTAGATTTAGCGAACTGCTAGTTTCATTTGCAAAAACAAAGAATGATATTAAAACCGTTATTGATGATGCAAAGAAAAAAGACACGCACACTTTACAAAAAGTTAAAAAGGATCTTTTACCTGTTATTGACAATCAAATTGGCAACATTACAGACATTCAAGCAAAGTTTACTGCAGTAAACTTCAGACCGTTTGGCACAAACTTACCTAACGATATTGCAACAGCAAAAGACCTTATGGATTCATTTACAGGGATTATAAGTTCACTTCGTTCAAAGATTATGTCTCGGAAAATAGACTAAAAATTCTAGCTAGAAATTTGTACTGATTAAAGGGGCTCGCTTGAGCCCCTTATTTTTTTTATGCCGTGGCGTGTGGACAGAAATTATGAATTTTTCTTGTAACGCCTGGATCCTCACACTCACTCACGCTATCAGAGCACTATCTGCTCTGCTGTGCTCTCGTATCGCTCAGGATGACGGTAGGAGGAGGTTTATCTCCAAGAAAGATAATCAATTTACACAGAGCGTAATCATAGATTTTTTTATAAAAAAGGATTGTTCTTTTCTGTAGATGAAATGTAAGTGGTTACTCCGTATTAGGATCTCTTGTTTGAGGTCTTAAGCCCAAAGGAGCTGGACCGAGTTTGATCCGTCAAAGGCGGTCAAACAGCATGTTTGTACCCTTGTTTCCAAAGAGGTTGGGTAAGCAACCTCTTTGGTGCTGCACGCATAGTGCACACCTACGTCTTATGCTAAAGAATGAAAAAATTAGTAATATTTACCATATCTAACCATAAATAATTATTTAATAACTTTGCGCATTTTAGCACCATCAGATGGCATAACCTTACCCTGCATTTCGAGTATCTCTATCAATCGAGCAGAACGATTGTATCCAATCTTAAAACGACGTTGTAATAACGAGATAGAAACTTCTTGAGTAGTTTGTAAAAACGAAAGAACCTCTGGCAAAAGGGGTTCTTCAACCTGCCCTGCTTTAAGCTGATATTCAGAAAGAACATCTTGCAAAGACACGTATTCAGGCTGACCCTGTTCCTTTAAAAAACTAACAACTGTTCTAATTTCTGAATCACTCACATACGCCCCGTGAACACGCTGAATACGCGCACTATGCGCATCCATAAAGAGCATATCCCCTTTGCCAAGCAAACATTCAGCACCAGAGGTATCTAAAATAGTACGCGAGTCGATTTTTGAAGTTAATCTAAATGAAATTCTGCTTGGAAAATTAACTTTTATAAGGCCAGTAATAACATCAACTGATGGCCGTTGTGTTGCAACAATAAGATGAATTCCTGCTGCTCGAGCCATTTGCGCAAGCCGAGCAATTGCTTCTTCGCTTTCTTTACCTGCAACCATCATTAAATCTGCAAGCTCATCAATCATAAGAATAAGATAAGGAAGCGCATCAACAGTCCCCTGCTGCAGAGCCTGTTTTTTATATTCAGAAATACTACGCACACCTTGTTCTGCCATAGTTTGATACCGTTCTTCCATAACCGTAACAAGCCATCTAATGACGGGTGCAGCTCGATGTGGATCGGTGATAATGGGAAACAAAAGATGAGGAATATCTTTATACGAAGCAAATTCAAGACGTTTAGGATCAACAATAATAAGTTTTAATTCATCCGGAGTCAGCTTACAGAGCAAACTCATGAGCATTGTATTAAGTGCAATCGATTTACCTGAACCGGTAGACCCTGCAATCAGTAAATGGGGCATATCAACCATATCAACTATCACATCTCGGCCTGCAGTATCTTGTCCTAAAATAAGAGGCAATGTCATTTTTGTTTTTTGGTATGCCTGTGAACGAATAATATCACCCATACGAACCGATGATCGCTCCTTATTAGAAACTTCAAAACCTACGCGTGATGTTCCTGGAATAGGAGCTAAAATTCGAACACTCATCGCTTCAAGAGCTAATGCTAAATCTTGTTCTAACGGAATAATTTTACTGAGCTTTGTGTCTATTGCTGGTTGATATTCAAATAAGGTAACAACCGGACCCTGCTTTATATCCACAACTGTTCCTGAAACTCCAAACCGAGATAATTTTTCTTCAAGCGTTGCTGCTATTTTTTTAGTATCAACTAACTGAGCAGACTTACTTTCTTTTTCAGAAACTGAAAAACAACTGACAGAAGGCAACTTAAAAAGAGTTCCTTTTTTATAAACTGGTGCGACAGAAACTTCTTCATAGTTATTCCACTCATTAGTATCTATGTGATGTTCTTCAGAAGGAGTTGCAGCAACTGCTACTTCTTGATTTTGTTGCTGCCACAATAATTCAAGCTCATTTTCCATTAACCAGCTTTGAGTATCTTCTTTTTCAAAACCAAAAATAGATTCAACAATCCAAGAAAACAGTTTTTCAGCTCCATGCATACTCATAAGCATTACTTTGTAGATCATTATAAAAAACCAACGAACCATTTGTACTACTGGACTAAACCAGTAAGAACGCTGAGCAACTAAAAATAGTAATGCTCTATGAAACCCGATGATAAGATGAATTCCTGATAACCGGAGTATGATAAGTACCTGAATAAAGAAGAAAAGATGTAACAATAATCCCACAAGCGCAAAGCCAACAAAACCTGACATCGTTCCAACTATTTTTTCACCAATTGCCCCTCCTGAAAACATATATGCCGTTCCTCCAACTCCATACCACGCATACAAAGAGCAAACGATAGGAAGTAAAAGTATTATAGCTAACATTCGTTCCCATTCTTGTTGCCAGAAAGATTTTTTTGCAAAAAACCAAATAAAATACAGCCCTATCATAACAAGAGTAGACGCCCCCAATCCTGCCATATAAAAACAAAATGCAGCAATTTCAGCTCCTAATGAACCTGCAAGATTAGTAATTGGATGTGGATCTGTTGAATAAAAAAACCAGGACTGATCATGAGGGTTATACGACATAAGAGCTGTTGTAAGAAAACCTGTCACAATTGCAACACCTATTGCCAACACATATGGATAAGAAATAATCTCCAAAAATAACGATTCTGTTTTTTTTATAGCTCGTTGTGAACGATTTTTCATGACACTCTCCCCTAATTATTTTTAACCACCCCAGACTTTTGCAAGTATGGCAAGAAACAAGGTATACCATCCAAATTTCCAGACAGTCTTCTTTTTGACCATATCAAAAACAGTCCTGAGAAGGCAAAAAGAAACAAGCGATGCCGCTATAATAAGGCTTAAATAGGTTGGCGTACAAAAATTAAAGTAGGAAGGATTATAAAAACTTGAATAGATAATTTTTAAAAAACCCACTCCTATTAAGGGTAACTCAATCAGTAACGCAAAAATGCACGCACGAACCCAAGGGAGTCCTAACCAAATACCTGCTACCAAGGTACTTCCAAAACGAGATATACCAGGAAGTAATGCGCATCCTTGAACAAGACCTAAACACAATGCATCTTTCCAAGACAGAGTTTTATCATTTGAACCTTTTGGAGCAAAACACAAAGAAAAAAGTGCTGCCGTAGTACATAAAAAACCAAGCCATAAGGGGAAAAAGGGTGGTATAAAGTAGCGCCACCAACCATAAAAAAGAGCAGTAATAAGATCAATGAGAGCAATTTTTAAACCAACTCTTACTAAAGCACTCTTGTATGTAGAACAATTTGAGAATGTAAGTTGTAATTCTAAAATAATAACCAAAGTCACAATAAAAAAAGTCGGCACATGAAGAAGAAAATCAAAATCGATTAACGCAGGTATCTGCTCACAGTTAAAATAATTCTGCACCACAGGAATCCATAACCGAAGATTCCCTGAGCTACTGACAGGAAGAGACTCAAAAATAATTTGTAAGCAAGAATAGATATACAAAAGCTCCATGTTTAGCACCCTTTTATTAGAGAAAAACCTTTAAACTACTGTAGAAATCATGGTTTGCTTATACAAACCTTTACGTAGAAAACTCCTAGAGAGTATAATGAACTACATTGAGCTCGTCGACTGTAAGTAAATGACCATTGACTTGTATTTTGAAATGTATTAGCGTTTGGGTAAGTTCAAACTGAGCTACTATAAGAAAACGGTTAAACTTAAAAAAACTAAAAAAACGAAAGGAGAGTGGCATAAAAAAACCACCGAAGAATCAATCAAAAATTCTTCATGTCGTAATGTCATAAAAAATGTAGAGTAAAAAAAGCTCTGCATGAACGATTAAAAGGAGTAATACAACATGCAAAATGTAACAAAAAAATTACTTGCCATAACAATGCTTTTGAGCATTGTGCCTATGCAAGCTGGAAGCAGCTCAGGCTCAAATTCAACATTCGGACTTTCTTATTTCTTACCTCGTGCACAAAACGGTACAGCCGTTGATGTATTTGGTTGGGAACCTTCAATTCACAAATATGATGCTGACACATTCTATTTTGATTTCAAAACTCAATCAGAATTCCGTCAATCATTCAACTCAACTGGCCTTGGTGAATACGTGTTCTTTAACGGAACAAACGTTATGAACTTTGGTGAAGCTGCAGATACAGATGTAGATGTTAACGTAATTAACTTTTTACTTCCTGACGGATTCTCTTCAACTGTTACTGCTAAACCAAAAGTACAATCATCTATCACTGATTTTTCATTCTATTTTGGACTTGATGAATGGTGCCCAGGACTTTACGTTTCTGCACATCTTCCTTTAGTTTGGACACGTTGGAACGTACACCTATCAGAAGCAGACATTGTAAATCCTAATGAAACATACGCAGCTGGTTCAGTAGTAACAGGATCTACAGAACCTGATGCCGCTTATGATAGTGTTATTGCTGCTTGGAAAGGTAACGTAGGCAATGCTGGTGGAAGTGGAGCACCTGTGTGGAGCTATGGCGTTATCAACGGAAGCCAAAGCAAAACCAGACTTGGTGATGTTTCAGTTAACCTTGGTTACGATTTCATTAGCAAAGAAAATATGCACTTAGGGGTTGCTCTTCGTGGTTATTTTGGTGCTGGTGGTAAATCAAAAGCTCAATACGTTTTTGAACCTACTATTGGTATGGCTGGCCGTATGGGTGTTGGTGGTATGGTTGATGGTCATGTTCGTCTTTGGGAAAGAGATGAAGATCACCACATTTGTGCTTACCTTAACGGATACGCTGTACACATCTTTGACAACACACAAGTTCGTTCATTCGATTTAACAGACGCTCATGGTGGTGTAGGTACACGTTACAACCTTGTTAAAGAACTCACAACTATTACTGCCCAAAGTGCAACTTACAGCAATCTCGATAACATGATCAACATTGGTACACAACAAGCTAAGATCAGTATCGGTGCTGCATATGAAGTAACTCTTCAGTTTTCATACACTGCAAACAAGATGAATTTTGATCTTGGTTGGACCGGTGGTGGACACAGCAAAGAAAAGTTCTCTTCATTCGTAAATGCAATTGATCCTAACACTTACATCCTCTATGATATCAATGGTAGTGCTGCTGATCTTACAGCTCTTGTTGTAACAACTGGTGCTACAGTTGTTCAAGTTAATGGTGTTGATACAGGGTCATCTCCTGCAGCTGTTACAACTGCAAACCAAGATGATTACTGCATCAACAATAATTGGTTAAATACCAACTCAGCACTTGCTAAGAGTGTTTTTGCAAGCTGTTTCTACGGTAACGTTGGATACACTTGGAAGAACAACGACTGGCAACCAAACGTAAGCTTATTTGCTAACGTTGAATTTGCTGGCGGTAACAAAACACTTCATACATGGGGTGTTGGTCTTCAAGGAAACGTTTCCTACTAAAGTAGTCGTTACCTCTGAAGCAAAAAACAGTACTAAAAAAGGCTCGGTCTTACCGGGCCTTTTTCATTTGAACAATAGTGCTGACTTTTTGTTTTCTATACCTATGCTCAATTAGAGTTAGGACTTTTTCTTTGTAACGTCTGGATCCCCGACACTCACTCCCGCTGTCAGATCACTACGCTTCCTGCCACGCTGTCGTATCGTTGGGGACGACGATAAAAGAAGAAAATTTATTTTAAATGCATCAATTTTATTAGATCAATGAAATGTACATTCGTGAAAAAATAGTGCTTTGGTTCATCATTACATTGAATAAACTTCTATAACAAAGAACGGAAAAAACATACTCTAAATTTACGAAATACGATCAGCTAAATAGTTTGCAATTGCTTGAATATTTACAAAAGTATCCGCATCATCATCGCTAATGCTTATTCCAAACTCTTCTTCAATCTGCATCACAAGCTCAACGCACGCAAGCCAATCAAGGCCAAGATCTTCAAAAAGAGTCTCTGGACGTATCGTCTCCTGAATCGCTTTATCTTCTATCTGTTCACTTACAAATGCAGTAATTTTGGACGCATAGTCGTACTTTACGCTCATTCTTTCATCCTTCTTTTTTTAAGAAATTACAATTCGTTACTTTCTTGGGACACAGATTGATTCACCATTATAGGCTCCTGACTAGCTACAGAAACTTCTTCAAGAGATTCTGTAGGAGTAGATTGCATATCCAAAAATTCTTTTTTGAAATCTTGCAATGCCTGAAACGATCTAATCGCGTACACTTTTTTATCTGGATACTGAAGTTCAAAAGACTCTTTTAGTGATGATCCTGGGCCAATTTCCAAAATATAATCACACTCTGTAAACGTATCTTTAACTTTATGCCATTGAGTTTGCGCATGGATAGATTGCATTAATGATGCTCTGACCATATCAGCTTCAACAAGTGGCTCTCCAATAACACCACTAATAAAAGGAATTGTGCCTGTTTTAAAATCAACTTTTTCAAGATACATCCGCATATTTTTAACGATATCATCCATAACTGGAGCATGAAAACCGCCACCTAAAGAAGTTGGTTGACTTGAAACACAGTCCATAGACTTAAGCTCTTCATGAAGTAAACTGGCTGATTCTTCAGTCACAAGAACAATATGTTCTTCTGGACCTTCAACAACAGCAACTGTTGCAACTTCACCTTTTTTAGAAATTGTTTGGCACAATTTTTCTAATTTTTTAGTAGAAAGACCGGTTACCTTTAATCCTATTGCAGGAGTTTTATCTAAATAAGCCTGATAAAATTGGGCATATTTTCTGAGCAAATACAAAGCATCTGGAACGTTAAGCCCCCCTGCCATACATACTGCCGCATATTCACCAGTATCAGCACCTGCTACCTGAGTAGGAACTATTCCTGCTTCTTCAAGCACTTTTGCAAATGCGATTGAAACAAGAAAGATTGAAACATAAGCATGTTCTAGTTTTGAAAGATCTGCATCTGAAGATGCAAAACACAATTTAACAAAATTGAGATCAAGACAATTTGAAGCTTCTTCAAAAAGCTCCTGAGTAACACGTGAATGGTCATAAAGCTCTTTGCCCATGCCAACCCACTGGCTACCGTATCCCGAAAAAACAAATCCGATTTTCTTCATTATAATCCTCCATATGAAAAAGTTCAGAAACTCTTAAAAATTTATTTGCACCTGCAAAGCTTTGAGGCGCATCACACTTTTTTCTTTACCCAACAAGACAAGCATTTCAAAAACACCTGGACTTGTTGTACCTCCTGTCAATGCAATTCTAATTGGCTGTGCAAGTGTAGGAAACTTAACAGATTCCTGCTCACACAAACTTTTTAAAATCAACGTAACAGTAGAAAGATCAAAAGGTTCGCATCCTTCAAGCAGCTGACATGCTTTTGTAAAAAGCACCGCTGATTCAGGGGTTATCCATTTTTTAACATCTTCTTGATTATACTCTGTTGGTTCTTGCCATAATTTCATAATTTCATGTACTAATTCAACAAGGTTTTTTACTCGCGGTTGATATAAACGAATCGCATCAAGCAATTGCTGCTTTGTATACCCACTACTCTGAAGCATAAAGATTGTTGCCATCTCAGTTTGTTGAATCAGATCGTAAAGATGCTCAGCATTTTTTTCACGAATATAGACCCCATTCATCCAGTCAAGTTTTTGAACATCAAAGATTGCTGCTTTTTTACCAACTCCTTCAAGGGTAAACTGAGCAATCATTTGATTCTTTGTAAAAATTTCTTGATCACCATTTGACCATCCTAATCGAACGATATAATTAATGAGCGCATCAGGAAGATATCCCTGTTTTTTGTATGCAAGAACATCGGTCGCTCCATGGCGCTTTGAAAGTTTACTACCATCAGGAGCCAAGATCATAGGAATATGAGCAAAATGAGGTACAGAAAATCCACATGCTTGATACAGCAAAATCTGCTTTGGCGTATTTGATAAATGCTCTTCACCACGAATGATATGAGTAATAGCTGAATAATGATCATCAACGACTACTGCAAAATTATACATGGGGGTTCCGTCTGACCTAAAAATAATAAAGTCGTCTAGTTGGTTTCGTTCAAAAATAACAGTGCCACGAATAAGATCGGTCACTTCAATTGAAGCAAGCTCAGAAGGAATTCTAAATCGAACCCCAAAAAATCTTTGTTCATCATGGTTAATGGGTAAATCTCTGCAAAAGCCATCATACCCATAATGTTCTTCTGTGTTTCCTGTAGCACGAATTCTTTTTTCAAGGTCCTCTGCGGTACAAAAACATCTGTATGCTTTTTTTTCAGTTACAAGTTTATTGAGCACTGCATGATAGGCATCTTGTCTTTGAGACTGAAAAATAATTTTTTCATCGCTTTCTATCCCAACCCACGCAAGAGCATCTAATAATGCTTGAACGTACTTTTCTTCTGAACGTTCTTTATCAGTATCTTCGATACGAATTAAAAACGTTCCACTTGCATGACGAGCAAACAACCAGTTAAAAAGCGCTGTACGCAATCCACCGATATGCATATTACCCGTAGGGGACGGAGCAAACCGAACACGAACCTTTTGAGACATATAACCCCTTATGAGACCAAGCTCATCTTCATTTGAGCAACAGGAAGCCATGGCGACATACCACGCTTAACACCTTTGCTACCATCAAACTTCTCAAGAATAGACCATGCTTCACGTGCTTTTGCTTCATCCTTGTTACTCCAATAGTAGTATCCAAGATAAAACGCAGCAGTATCAGCATTTGGATTCTTTTCATCAAGTGCTAATTGCTGTAAATCCACAAGCCCTTCTTCAAGACGATCTGTTTCCATTTTTAACAGAGCGTATTTTGTTTTTAGCACATACGTCAATGGTGATTTTTTTAAACTCTTTAACGCTTTTTCCATAGAATCAAGCGCTTGTTCTTTTTTACCTTCATACCAATAGATATCAGCTTCAAATGCATGCGCTGATGCTACAAGGTTAGAATTTTTATGACTATGTATAACTTGGTCAAATCCAAGATGAGCATCTTCTAGCTTTTGTTGAACAACCTCTTTTGATTGATCACCCTCAACAAGTTGATACATTGCATGGTCATATTCTTCAAACGCTTCTGACATGGCAAGTTGAGCAGCTCTTTCACGACTTTGAATATAGTGTGAATAGCCCTTAAACCCACCAAACACAATAAGACCTATCATCGCTAAAGTTAAAGCCCACGTTGTATAATCACGATTTTTCAATTCTTGTAACCATTGTCCTACAACTGCTTGCATCATACTAAAATCCTTTTTGTTTAACTCCATTTGCAAGTCACGTTTCCTTAGAAAACCCAATATACCCCCCTATGGACATATTAAGATCCTTGTTGCGTTCCAGTTGCCGCTTGTTGCATTTGTGCTTCCAAAGCTTCTTGTTTAGCTACGCGCGTTTGATTAATAACGCTACGTTTAGCTCCACGTTCTGATTTAGTTGTCAAAACTTTTCTGCCTTTATAAAAGCCACATTCTTTACATGCTGTATGTGACAACAGTGGAAAATCGCAATTTGTGCAAAGTCCGATTTGACCGATGCTTAATCCTTTGTTGGCGAAGCGCTTATCTCGTCTCTGACGCGAGCGCTTCCGTTTTGGTACTGGCATAGTTAAACTCCTAACCCAATCGATAGTGAATTAAAAAAGCGCGTTTTGCGCTTGTAGTATGTTAAAAAAGATACACAAATACTCAAAAAACGCAAAGTTTATCCTGTTTTTTTCATTATAACCTTACCCATAAGCCTGCAAAGTCCTGTTGGATCTTTCCAGAGAGCTGCAATTCAAAAAGTTCCTGCTTAAGCTCATTCTCATTCTTTTGAGTCAAGAAAACAAGCTCCTCTAAGCTTAAAGGAGTCAGGCAAAGATCAACAATTGTTTTTTCTTCTACTGGAATTTTAAAAGAAAGAGGAATTTTTTCCTGCTGTTTTTTAGTCTCAGGCTTACAGCTAGTAGTAACTGGATGTGCAATTTCACGCCCATAATCAATCAAAATATCTTGGCAAGACACAACCAACTGAGCGCCATCTTTTAGTAAAGCATGGCATCCGGCACTCAAAGGATCATCAAATTGACCTGGTATTGCATACACATTACGCCCTTCATCTAAAGCAAAACGTGCAGTTATCAAAGCACCACTTTCTTGCGCAGCTTGCACCACAAGGCACCCACGAGCCATTCCAGCGATAATACGATTGCGTACTGGAAATTGCCAACCTTGTACTTCTGTTAAAAGAGGAAAACAGCTTACCACCGCCCCTTGTGATGGAATTCGTTCGAATAATTTTCTATTACTTGCAGGATAGGGCCTTAAAAGACCTGATCCTAAAATTGCTACCGTTTTACCCCCTTGCTGCAATGCAACTTCATGAGCTATTGCATCAATACCACGAGCGCCTCCACTAATAATGGTAATACCCTGAAAAGCACACGGAGCAACAAATGCTTCAATAGCACGTTTTCCATACAATGAAGCATCACGTGAACCAACTACTGCTAAAGTCTGACTTTCGTTCCAAACAGGATCACCCTGATAATAAAGAACCGTTGGAGGCGCATAGGTATGGAACAATAATGCTGGATAATCTGAATCTGCAACTGTTGTCCAGACAATTCCATGGCGCTCGATAAGTGCACACTCTTGATCAAACAGTTTATAGTCCTTCAACCCAAAAACCACTTTTTCAGCGATCGCGTAAGGAATACCTAACGCTGCTAACTCTGAGACCGATACACTATAGAGATCGATCGACTGTTCAAGTAAACAGTCTAAAAGTTTTTTAATAACCCCAGGACCAACACCCGAGATTAATGAAAGATGTAAAAGAGTAAGTGAAACTGACATAGAACGTTTTCTTTGGACAATAGAATATTTTTTAAGGTACCCTTCTAGAATACCAAATTCTTACTATTATGAAACTTAAAACGTTACCCTACAAACAAAAAGTGAAAAATGCATGAAATATGAAATCATAGAAACTCCAAAATACCTCTATAAAATAGTTTCACCTGAGCAGTGGAAAGCAAGCGAGCAACAACAGCTACTGATGCTTTCAGCAGATGACGCATCATCCATTCGACTTCTAAAAGAAGATGAAATTGGCCGAACAGTTCATTATTTAAAAAAAACGAATACACCACACGTCATTCTAAAAATAAAGAGTAGTAAACTTATAGGAAGACTTGTATTTGAGCCGAAACCAGGCGGATCTTCAAAGCAATACCATTTATATGATGGTCAAATTCCCATGAATGCAATTGTTGAGTTTAAAGTAGTAACTAATTGAGATTTGTAGATTCATTAATTTTAGGAGGTCATACCGAAAAATAGGAGAGTCAACTTCCTCGGGATTGTGTAGGTTCGCTAACTCGAGAACAAAATTTTCACCGTCGTGCCCAGCGATAAAAGATCATGTCAGGGTGCAAAGCACACTGGACAGATCGACTGAGCGTTGGGTATCCAGACGTTACAAAACAAAGTCATACTAGAAAAAGAGCTTTCGATAGTTATAGTACCTAAGTAATAAATTGTAGAAAGCATAAAATAAGATTTTTTCTCTGTAACGACTGGATCCCCTACACTCACTCCCGCTACCAGCTCACTATGTTCCCTGTCACGCTGTCGTATCGTTGGGGACGATGGCGAAAGAAGTTTTTTTGAGTTAACTAACTTTTATAGAGATGATGGAGAGAGTTTCGTCCTCAAGTTAACGAACTTCTACAGGGATGACCTTTTGTAAAAAAAAAGGAGAGCTATGAAAAGCTCCCCTTTTAATTTTAAAACGATCTATTTAGAACATCATTGTTTGTTTATCGTCATCTGAAGAATTTTTGTCGTTGTAAAACGTCATGTCTTCTTCTTCAAGCAATTGAGATACCGGAGATTCGTCACTGTACCCATCAAGAGTCATAGTAACCTTTCCTGAATCAGGCCGTTTAACATTTGATTCAAAAGAATCATCCTCATCTAATCCATCAAGACTTAATGTAGTATTTTCGCCAGCAACTCCATCAAGTTTTATTTTTGGAGAGATTTTTGTTTCAGTACCTGAACCAGTATCACTGTCATCTGACCCTTCTTCACCTTCTTGAGCTTCATCAAATGCAGCAATAGAAGCAAGACGGCGACCAGAATCAAGACGTATCAAACGAACACCTTTTGCTTGACGTCCCATTGTTCTTACTTCTGTTGGAAGTAAATGAATGATCTTACCATTGTCGTCGATTAACAGAATGTGTGAATCTTCACCTACAATTACTAAGCCAACCACATCACCATTGCGACGATCAGTTGGAATAGTTCTAACACCCATACCACCACGATGAGCAACTCTGAAATCACCTACACGAGTACGTTTTCCGTAACCCTGTGCCGTTGCAAACAATAAGTTTTTGTTTTCGTCATCGATAATTTCCATACCAACAACATAATCACTATCGCGTAAACGAATACCAATAACACCAGCAGCTTGACGTCCCATTGCACGAACTTCTTCTTCTTTAAAGCGAATGCCTTGTCCATGAGCAGTTGCGAGTACAATATCATCTTTTCCAGAACTTACACCGCAGAAAGCAAGTTCATCATCATCATGAAGACCAACAGCACGAATACCAGATACGCGGATCTTAGCAAATGCTTGAGCATCAGTTTTTTTGATAATGCCTTTTTTGCTGACCATAACAATATTTTTGTTTTCCATATCACGCATACAAAGAAGTCTTACAACCGTTTCACCTTCAACAAGAGGAAGCAAGTTAACAATAGCACGTCCTTTTGAAGTTCGAGAACCTTCTCCAACTTCATAGACACGCATACTATAAACACGGCCTAAACTTGTGAAAAACAGAAGTTCATCAAGATTTTTAGCAACGAAAATGTCTTTTACAAGATCGTCATTATCATCGAGCTTTTGCATTCCCATTTTACCCTTACCACCACGGTGTTGAACACTATAGGTATCAAGAGCAACACGTTTGATATAACCCTTGCTAGTCAATGTAACAACCACATCTTCGTCAGGAATCAAATCTTCATCGGTTAATGATTCAAAACTATCTTCAATCTTAGTGCGACGCGGATTGTTGTACGTTTGTTTAATGTAAATAAGTTCAGCAACAATTTCTTTTTTAAGAACTGATCGATCATTAATAACCGATTGCAGATAAGCAATTTTTCCGCGAAGTTCAGCAATTTCGTTATGAATCTTTTCTTGTTCCATACCAGTCAAACGTTGCAAACGCATTTCAAGAATCGCTTTACCCTGTTCAGCTGAAAGCTTATAGTTTTTTTCTAAACCAAGAATCGCTTCTTCGGCAGATTGTGATTTTTTAATGAGTTGAATAACCGCATCAATATGGGTTAACGCTACTATGAATCCTTCAAGGACATGCTCACGAGATTTTGCTTTATCAAGATCAAAAAGCGTACGTTTATAGACAACCGTTTCTCTATGCACTAAAAATTGCTGTAGAAGCTGTTTAAGCGTAAAAACACGCGGGCAATTATCAAGAAGACCAAGCATTAAAATGGAAAGCGATGTTTGAAGTGAAGTGTTTTTATATAACTGATTTAAAACAACTTCAGCATTTTCATTTCGTTTGATTTCAATAACAACACGCATACCACGTTTATCTGATTCATCACGAATATTACTAATACCTTCAACAACTTTTTCTTTAACAAGTTCAGCTATCTTAATAATGAGCTCAGCTTTATTAACCTGATACGGCAATTCTGTAATAATAATTGCAGAACCTTTTTTAGTTTCTTGAACTTCTGCCACGCCACGCACAACAACATTGCCACGGCCCGTTTTATATGCTTTAAGCACACCAGAGCGTCCACAAATAATACCGCCTGTTGGAAAATCAGGAGCAGGAATTATTTTAACAAGCTCTTCATACGTCAAATGTTCATTTGCAATAAGCGCAAGACACGCATCAACAACTTCTGCCAAATTATGTGGTGGAATCGATGTTGCCATACCAACTGCAATACCAGCTGTTCCATTAATAAGTAGATTAGGAAGTCTGCTTGGAAGCACCACTGGCTCAATCGTTGATTCATCAAAGTTTGAAACAAATGGAACTGTGTTTTTATCAATATCTGCAAGCAATTCTAACGAAATTTCTTTCATTCTGACTTCAGTATAACGCATAGCAGCAGCATTATCACCATCAACAGAACCCCAGTTTCCTTGTCCATCAAGGAGTGGGTATCGCTTAGCAAAAGTTTGCACCATACCAACCATAGTATTGTATACAGCTTGATCGCCATGCGGATGGTACTTACCAAGTACATCACCCACTACGCGAACAGATTTTCTATACGGTTTATTATAATGATAACCAAGCTCATGCATTGCATATAAAACTCGACGATGTACTGGCTTGAGTCCATCCCGAATATCGGGAATCGCACGACTTACAACCACCGACATTGCATAATCAAGAAATGAATTTTTTAACTCATCTTCGATTAGAACCGGCTTAGTATTAAGATCAACTTTTGTCTTTTGGATTTCTGACATACCCGCTACCCCTTTAAACTGTGTTTTTATTTTTCAATCAGGATGTTAGCTCTTTTTTCTTACTGAGTATGCCAGTATACAAGCTTTCTTTTTGATGAGCAAAATGATTTACAATACACTGTTTTTTCAAAAAAAAGAGGACTATTCATTTTTTATTGACCATAGAGTGTCTTTACATAACAAAATGTTATACGACTCAATTAAAGATAGAATAACCATAAAGAATAACATCACTAAAATTCTAATTTTAAAATATTTTATTAAAGATTGAATTTATTTAATAAAATACAGTAATCTTGAAAATGAGTATTAAAAAAACTATCTAGCATCAAATTTACATATGAACGAAAAATAACTAAGGCGAAAATATGAAGAAAATAATTAAAAAGATACTGTTAACCTCATTTCTTTTTACTATTTCATTCACTATTCAAAGTAGTCTTTCTCCCTTGCATAGTGCGGTGCTCAATGGAAATCTACAAGAGGTAGTTCAAGCTCTAGAAAATAAAAGTAATCCTGATCTCAAAGATTCTGACGGAAATACAGCTCTTATACTAGCAGTACACCGAGGGAACTTAGCGATTGCTCATGAACTTATTGAACATGGTGCTGACGTTAATCTTAAAATAGCAAACGGAAATACAGCTCTTATGCTAGCAACGGCAAAAGAATACTTTGATATTGTTCACGAACTTATTGAACATGGCGCTGACGTTGATCTTAAAACATCCAAAGGCTATACAGCTCTTATGCTAGCACTAAACCGAGGGAACTTAGCGATTGCTCATGAACTTATTGAACATGGTGCTGACGTTAATCTTAAAATACCAAACGGAAATACAGCTCTTATGCTAGCAACGGTAAAAGGATACTTTGATATTGTTCACGAACTTATTGAACATGAAGCTAACCTTAATCTTCAAAATTTGGAAGGTGACACAGCTCTTATACTAGCACTAGACAAAGATCACCTAACTATTGCTCACGAACTTATTACACATAGTGCTGACGTTAATCTCCAAAACTACGCCGGCTATACAGCTCTTATGTATGCAATAAGCCGAGGGCTCTTAGCGATTGCTCATGAACTTATTGAACATGGCGCGAACGTTAATCTTCAAACAATGAAAGGCTATACAGCTCTTATGCTAGCAATAGACCAAGGACATTTAACTATTGCTCACGAACTTATTGAACATGATGCTGACGTTGATCTTAAAACATCCGAAGGCTATACAGCTCTTATGCTAGCAGCACACAACGGACATTCAGTTATTGCTCATGAACTTATTGAACATGGCGCGAACGTTAATCTTCAAACAATGAAAGGCTATACAGCTCTTATCCTAGCAGCTGACAAAGGACATTCAGCTATTGCTCACGAACTTATTGAACATGGTGCCGAAATAAATATTGAACAGGTTTATAAAAATCGTAACCTTGATAGCAAAACACGAGATACTCTTATTAAAAAACTCATTTCTTATGAAATAAGAGATAAAACGGCTCATGAAATCCTAATGATTATTGCTAGAAACATTCTTAACGATAAAAATAGTTATTTGAATACCTATATCGAAGCTGGTTTTATCCTTCCCGCTTTTCAAAAAACTTCAATCGCCCCATTAATTCAAAATAAGACAGAACCATGCCCTATCTGCTTAGAGCCATTACAAAAAAGATTAACTTGCCTTCAATGTGGTCATCAATATCATACCGCATGCATCTCTCAATGGGGTGGCGGTTCATGCCCAATGTGTAAACAAGCAATAACTAGCCGATCATCTGATGAAAAAGGAACTGAAAGATCTTTTAAATATGTTAAAGAATATATTCAAGCAAATCCGTTTGCAGAACTACCTTCACATTCAAAAGCAGATCCTAATGACTTTGAAAAAAACTTTCTAATTTTACCTATTTTCTTAAGGCAACAAATAAAGAATTTCCAAAAGATACTAGTTCAAGAGATTATTACTTTTTTTGAAAATCAGACTAAAAAAACCGACACAAAACAAAAAACTCTCATGCAAAAATTTAAAAGTGTATTTCCCTCTTCTCGAAAAGAAAATGAACTTAAAACATCAGATGAAAATCCCATTCCTTTGAAATATCGTTGTCCATCGGGGGAACACGATAAAAGAGAAGGTTGTTGTGGATGCTGTTAATAAAAAATCTTTATTGATACATTTTTCATACCAATTTTTCATTTCGTAGATAATAAAATCTCTCTCATTTTTGATCTTAGTTCGGTTAAAAATAGAGAGATTTTATTCTTTTTAACACGGCCTTGCTCATTTAGGGATAGGCCCTAAGATAAAAACTTAAACTATCACTTGTTAGCCCCTTAGTTTTACAAGGTTGCCCTATTGCTTTAGAATAGACTTTATTCTTAAATAGATACGCACTGTCAGTGAAACCTTAAAAGCCTTGTAGACCTATGAAAATAACCAAAGAAAATTTAAAAAATTTTACACCCGATAAAGTCAGAAATTTTTCTGTTATCGCCCACATTGACCACGGTAAGTCAACCTTATCCGATCGTCTATTAGAAACAACTGGCACACTTTCTAATAGAGTTAGAAACGATCTTTTTATGGATAAGCTCCAAGTTGAAAAAGAACGAGGAATAACCGTTAAAGCACAAACTGCTTCCATGGTCTATGAACACAAAGGCCAATTTTATTTATTAAATCTTATCGATACTCCAGGACACGTTGATTTCAGTTATGAAGTTTCTCGATCTTTATATGCCTGCCAAGGAGCATTATTACTTGTTGATGCATGCCAAGGGGTTCAAGCTCAAACAATGGCTAATTTTTATTTAGCCTTTGAACAAGATTTAACCATTCTTCCCGTTATTAATAAAATCGATATGGCCAACGCGGATATTGAACGAGTTGCACGCGAACTTCATACTCTTTTTGATTACAAACAAAACGAACTTATTCTTGCTTCAGGAAAAGCTGGTATTGGTATTACTGAAATTCTAGAAGCAGTAGTAGAACGCATTCCTGCACCAAAAGCTGATCTTAATGGACCATTAAAAGCTCTGCTTTTTGACTCATGGTATGACGAGTATAAAGGAGTTATTTGTTTAATAACCCTTGAAAGTGGCTGCATGAAAAAAGGTGACGATGTTAGTTTAGCACAAGGCCAATCACGCTATGAAGTTCTTGATATTGGGGTAATGTACCCAGAACCAACACCAACTGACTGTTTGTATGCTGGCCAAGTTGGCTACGTAATTATGGGTATGAAAACAGTTCGAGAAGCTCGAATTGGTGATACCATTTACGCAACTAAACATCCAGTTAAACCGTTTCCAGGGTTCCGTCCTGCAAAACCAATGGTTTTTGCCGGTATTTATCCGGTTGAAAACACCGATTTTGAACTGCTAAAAGATGCTATTGAAAAATTAACGTTAAATGATGCAAGCGTTGCTATCGAACGTAAAAGTTCACCAGCTCTTGGACTTGGATTCCGTTGTGGATTTTTAGGACTCTTGCATGCAGATGTTTTTAAACAACGTCTTGAACAAGAATACAACATGTCTATCATTATCACTGCTCCAAGCGTTCGCTATCAAATCAAACTCACTAATGGAACAATGGTCGATATTGAAAACCCAGCAGATTTTCCAGAACGTAATTACATCGATGAAATTTATGAACCAATCATTAAAGCAACTATTATTGTACCAACAGAATATATTGGAAACATTTTCGAGCTCTGCCAGAAAAAACGGGGGACTCAAACAGATCTTTCGTACCTTGATGAAGGACGAGTTATTCTTAAATACAAACTACCTTTAAACGAAGTTGCAACTGATTTTTATGATCAGCTCAAATCACTTTCATCAGGTTATGCAAGTTTTGATTATGAAGAAGCAGGATACGAAGCAGCAGACCTTGTTAAAATGGATATCCTTTTAAATGGAAAACCTGTTGATGCACTTGCCACTATCTTGCATAAAGAAAGAGCTCCTTATGTTGGCCGAGACCTTGCTGAAAAACTTCGTAAAGTTATTCATCGCCAGCTCTTTGAAGTTATTATTCAAGCTGCTCTTGGAGCAACAATTGTTGCTCGTGAACGAGTAGCTCCGTTGCGTAAAAACGTTACTGCAAAATGTTACGGTGGTGATATTTCTCGTAAACGTAAACTTCTTGAAAAACAAAAAGAAGGTAAAAAACGAATGAAACAAGTTGGTAACGTTGAAGTTCCTCAAGAAGCGTTTTTAACTATTCTTGAAAAAGATTAACAACTTCATTTGTACCCTTGATACACGAAAAGGACGTCCCTAAAAGATGTCCTTTTTTTTATTCTTTAGCACACTGCACTGTCCGTGCAGCACCAAAGAGGTTGCTCACCCCATTTCCCCTTATTATCACAGTTTTGTAATTCTGCAAAAGTTTCTTTAAGCTTAAATATCTCTATTTGAACAAAACCGCTTGTTGTTTTTACATATTCGCTTAAAATTAAACTATTACTTTATTTTTTTAGCTAATTTTACTTTGGAAAACAATGATAAAACGTTTTATTCACTATGCTTTTTTAGCACTTTTTTTTACAAATAGTTACTCTGCTCATTTAGGTAAAACTTTTTTATCTCGTACACCAGGTCTTGTGCGATCTGCTCAAGAAGCATTTATAAAACCGATTGTCACCGCTAAATCACCGAATACCGCAACCACGCAAAAAGCTCCAATTGCACCATTTCAAACGACACAATCAAAACCAAGTACTGCTTTTAATACAATTCTGCATGGACAAAAACGGACCTTATGGACTGCTCCAACAACTCCTTCAAAAAAGCCAGTTTTTTCAGAACTAAGAAAATCACATCTTCCAGCCAAGGTTGTTTTAACCGAAGAAATTGAAAATAGCTTTAAAGCGCATCACGCTCTTGCTGAACAGTATGAAAGACCACAACTACCGGAACCTGCTAGTACAGATCAAGAAACTGAGGTCGCTTTTCATGATCATCAAGTTCAAGGATTACAATCTCATTCGGCTTTTTCTGATACTGTTTCATATGATGCTCCAGGATTACAGGATTTTTCTTCTATGCGGGACTTAATGCATCCAGTAGAAATCAATCAACCATTATCAAGCACTACTTCTGCCTTGGTACCTTATAGTGCCCAACCAACATCTATGACTGCTCTAAAAAAATCACTGCGTGAACTCATGCCTTATCACGCTCAGCAAAAAAGCTTGCAACAATCTTACGTAACACCAACAGCCTTACTTCCCTTTGCGACTGATACCTCTTTTAGTGTTAGAGATTCGTTCAGGAATGCTCTACGTACTCAAAAATTACCCCGCAATACTCTTTTGCCAGTCAACTTTAATTATACTCCACAGCAGCCTCCTTTGATGCTTAAAGAAAATATAAAAGTATCAGAACCAGTTGCACTACCTCAACCATTAAAACCAATTGAAGCTCAACGAGCTATTCCCTCAAATGAAGTTGTAGCTGAGGCAACACCTTCTGCCACAGAATCAATGGAGCTTGCTATTAGTGCTACCCCAGTACCTTCATCTACTTCTATAGAAGCACTTACGGCGGTAAAAAGTGCTCAAAATATTATTAAACAATCGGTAAATGCATTCAAAAAAGCTCTTGTAAAAACAACCCCACAGGTCGAACCTTCACAAATAAAAGGCTTTTTCTCACAAGCTGCTCGTATGGCTCCAACAGCTCTTTCTCTTGTAGAAGAACGGTATCAACCTATTCGCTCTATAGCTACACAAAGACAAGCACAATGCGCTACTGCTTTAATACATCCAACACCAGATCAACCACACATTATTCTCGATTCTCAAATAATTCTACAAAACTTATTACCCGCAGAAACAGTTTCAAATACTGCACCTATAGAACCTGAAAGACCAACTAGCCCAGTAAATGAACCTACATCTTATGCTGCAGTTACTGCCTCAGATGATGAACTTGAAAACGATTCTGATGCTGATACTCTTTCTGATAATGATTTTGAATATATAGAAAATCCTACTCCTGCTGCATCCGATGATGATTTTGAAATTATTAATACCCCTACGCCTCCCTCATCTGACACTGATAGTGATGATGAATTAATCATGATTAACGAACAGCCTAATGTACCAGTAGCTCAATCAGCAGAACCCGCTTTTGATAACTCTTTAAATAGTGATTCAGAATCGAATAATTCAGATACACCAGTTGCAAGTGATAGTGATGACGAAGATGAAAATGAATCGGATACAGCATTAGAAACTAGCGATGCTGAAAACGAACCTGTACCCTCTATTCCTTTTTACCCACCTTATTCATACCAACCAATACAATGGGGCACTGCTCCAATACCAGCAATTACAAGCCCTATTGAACCTGCTTTAGGACCAGAGCCAGAACATTCCCATCAAGAACCTCTAGTACCTCCTGCACAGCATCAGCGCGCAGACACTCCTTCACTACAGCTAGAACCAGAAAGCTCTTTTGAAAGCTCAAGTAACGATAGCGATGAAAATGATATACCCGTAATGCCTTCAGCCAGAAATCCTATTAACCCAAATACAGAAATCTCAGAAATTCCTTTTGATAGTTCAAGTCATCATAGCGATGAAGATGACTTAGAAAGCAATCTAGATTCAGAATCAAGCGAAGATAATTCATCACCTGAAAGCAATATTGACTTACAAGTATCAACGTCATCAGAAGAAAGTGATAATGATCATGTTGCAAATATACCACACTGTCCAATCTATCGACCACAACCAAAGCAACAAATTCGTACTGTAACTCCTGAGTCCCCCGAATTTTCAGAAGATGAATCAGTTAATGATGCTGATTATGAAGATAGCGATGATAATGATGACGAAGACAATAATGATTCTGAAGATGAAAATGATTATACTCTTGTTTCTTTACCCCCTACCCCTAGTAGATCACAATCAGCTTCTCCTCTTTCAGTAGATAGCGAAACAGGTTACCAAAGCGATGATGGTTATGACAATATCGCTAGAATTCACCTTTCTGATAGTGAGCATCGTTATATTCATTGTGAACAACCCCTTCCTGTAAATCCACCTGGTGAACCAGCTTCACAACCAATACATCCAAACCCACAAATCCCTTCTGGTAATTCAAATGATATCAATACAATGACCCCTCATCATCTTTTAGTCACACCAGCAACAAGTCTTGTTAGTTATCGTTTTGCTTTTGGACCACATGAAAATCCGTTACCAAGTGCGCCTGTAGCACCCAACGCCCCTACTAGACATACGATAGTCGATCTATCTACTACTGATGATGATAGTGATGCTATGGAATTTCATAACAGTGCATGCTCAAGAACTAGAAAATTTCCAGTTACTCCTGCTGGTAAGCCTGTAGAAACTAAACCTCTTTCTCTACCTACTGTTAAAACTTCTCAAATTAAAAGTGGATATCACTCAGAAGAAAGCGTTTCAGACGAAAGTACAACAAGTGCTGAACAGACAGAAGAAAGTGCTGAAGAGTCACTTCATACCCAAAAATTGGCCTTACTGGCAACAAAGAAAATTCCTTTCTTTGTTCTTTTGGCGATCTTACTGTTACTCCAAAAAATGATCATTCCTTTTTAATAAGCGGCAAACTACACATACTAAACCATCATAAAACAAATTAAAAAATGGCTTCTTTGCAAGAAACTTGAACAGTCGGCTAAAATCTTCTACAGTAAAATGTATGGATATTAAAAAAACATCTTCCGCCAACAAATCATTCAGCTCCGAACACGGGGACGATCATGCATTTTCAGGTAGCATCTACCTTTTGTATGCGCTTGACGTCGGTGATATGATCAACCTAGAACAGGTCAAAAATTCACGCCTTTTGACAACAGTAACTCGTATCTGGCCAAAGTATTTTAAACACTACCACATACCACTCACAGTCGATTTACCAGTTGCAACACCCGGAATTCAATGTATTCGTGCAAATATCCATCATTTTGGAAGTATATCACTCGTCTACAAGGTCCCTTTCAACGGGACACTTGCTGCACTACGAGACAAACTCAATAAACTCGACGAACAATATGAAGCCCAAAGCACTCACGATGCAAATACAGTCTTTAAATTAATCAAACCATTTGTATCGCAACAAAAATTTTTCCATCATAAAACATCATACCTTGTTATTCATATTGACCCACAACCGGATATTGTTGACAGCACAGAATTTCCCAAACGATATGGCTCCATTATCGCTTCTGCCTTACGGTTTGAAACAACCAATATTTCTGATTTTCAAATTGAAGACATTCTCAAATCTCGAACCGGTTATTATCGTCAAGATTTGGTAATTATCGATACAGAAGCTGCTTTTGTCTATGACGCTGAATGTTACGAACTTTTAGATTTTTTTGAATTTGCACTTATTCAACAACTTGAACTCCAATACTTTGACAAGCTCCTTGATACCAAACTTGATGATGTCTATGAACATGCAATTCAACCACGCTCTTTTTATACCTATCTCCCTTTTGTGGGGACCGTATATGATCCACTAAGCGAACTTTCTAAACTCAAAGTTGATATTTCTGTTATTACCGAAAGACTTGATAACAGCATAAAACTAGCTGGTGAAGCTTATTATTCAGAAATTTATCGACTACTAGTACAGAAATTTGAACTTGATACCTGGCGATCATCAGTTGAAAAAAAGCTTGCAATTGTCCGTGATGTTCGATCGATCTATCAACATAAAATAAACTCTATCCGAGAAGATATGCTATCTGTACTCATTATCGTTTTGATTTTTATCGAAGTTATTATCGGGCTCATGCACCGTTAACCTCTTAAAGGGCCGAAGAACTCGACCCTCCCTATCCCCTGTCTTTTTATTTTGCAACGGTTACTTTTGCAGTACGCAAAACTTTTCCTTTTAACATAAATCCTTTTTCAAACACATCTACAATATCTCCTGAAGCTTTACCTTCAGCTTCAACTTGAGCAACAGCTTCATGAACTACAGGATCAAAAACTGTATTCTGAACAACAATTTCTACATGCTGATCTTTTAAAAAATCATATAATTCTTTATGAATCAGCTCAAAACCGCGCATCCATTCTTTTAATGTTTCATCAGAAGTATGCCGAGCTTCTTCAAATGCACGATCAAAATTATCAACAATAGAAAGAACACCTAAAAGGACATCACCTTTTGATTTATCGATCCAATCAATTCGATCTTTTTCACTACGCTTTTTATAGTTCTGAAAGTCGGCAATAAGTCGCAAATATTTTTCCTTAACATCAGCAAGCTCGTTCATGCAAAGGGTCAAATTTTTAGAAAAAGTATCATTATCTTGTAATTCTTTTTCAACAGACTGATATTCTTGTTTTTCCCCGCCCGTAGTATTTTCTTGATCGCAACCACACTGATTTTGTTTTTTTTCGCCGAAGCCAAACATACTTACTCCTTGACTTTTATACATTTTTCTTACTATTAAACTAAGAACACTAATAATCAATTAGTATAACATCACCAGAACTCAAAACAAGAAAGGAAGGGCAGAGTCGTTCAAATAAGTGCTTTACTTTTTGAACGTAATTTTTTAAGACAAGTACAGAGTAAAACTATTTTTAACCTTATAAAAAAAAGGAAGTACGAATGAAGAAATTCAGTTCTCATAGTACTCTTTTCATGTTACTTCTTAGCCCAGCGCTTGTTTACGGTGCTTACGGACAACCGATTGTCCCTTACCGTACAGGTGCTTACGTATACGAACCACGTTTTGAAAGAAATTGGCTTTCAACATGGTCTGTAACTGCGTACGGCGGAGGTACCAAGAAAGGATATCAAGTTAAAGACGCCCTTGGCGCAATTGTTAATCCATCAGATGATGATGATAATAAAAAAACAAATGTTCTAAACATCTATGGATGGCAAAATATCGAACTCCTAGGAACAAACATTGTTGGCAATCCTGTTGGAAACGCTTTCAATGCTGGTCTTGTAGTACTTGACCAATCTCAATATCCAGGAACAGCAAACATTCAATACTCTGGTAAATTCAGTTATGCAGAAGCAGATTTCTATTTTGCACAAAACTTCAAAAAAGGCTTTTTTGTTGATTTAACTGTTCCAGTGATTCACCTTAAAATCCATGACGTAACCTATAGCAATGTTTCTACTGGTATTCTTACTCTAATTGATGCTGGCGCATTTGCTGACGTTTTAGCTGGTATTAATCCAGATGGGTCAGGAATTGCTTTATTAGCTGAATACGGAATTTTAAATGCTGGTGACTGGTCTCATACTGGTGCTGGTGACATTCAATTCAATCTTGGTTGGACCATGAACAATGAAGATTTCGATTGTATCGATTTCTTTGATACTACCATCCGTGTTGGTGTCAGCATTCCTTCAGGATTCAAATATGATACAGACCAAGTGTTCTCAATGCCTTCAGGGTACAACGGGCATGTTGGTATTCCAATCAACTTTGATGCAGCTGTTGGGTTCTGTGATTGGGTAACTTTGGGTGCTCATGTTGGTGGAATATTCTTTGTTAACAAAACACAGATGACTCGTATGAAAACCAGTGCTGCACAAAACGGTCAAATCAAACTTGGCCTAGGTGAAGCAAAATCTGATATGGGTAACATATTTGATGCTGGCGCTTACTTAAAAGCTGACCACTGCTTTAAAGGCTTGTCTTTAGAAGTTGGTTACCTCTACGCAAAACAATCTCGTACAAACTTAACAGCAGTAGACACCATTACCTTCCCAACCGAAATCATCAACACCGATTCAATGCTTGAAAGCTGGAGCTTCCAGTCTATCAATGCTGCAATCGATTATGATTTTGCAAAAGAAGGCAGACGATTCAACCCATTCATCGGTATATTCTACAGTCAGCCAGTTGCTGGTCGTGGCGTATACAGAACAATGTCCGGTGGTGGTACTCTCGGCGTTAATGTTGCGTGGGACTTTTAATAAAAATCTTATTTAAAAGGGAGAAATCCTTATGAAAAGAATGTTACGCTTTACGATTGGCCTGCTTCTATGCAGTGCCCTCGTAACACAAACGGCACATGCTTATCTAACTGCAACTGGTGATTCAGGGGTGGATGAAAAAACATTCACTCAAGAAGTTGGCGCAGCACAGTTTTATAAACCAACCGGGGAATACTATTTTGCACAAGGTGGACAAGTTGCCACTAATGATACCTATCAAGTCTGTTATGGAAATTACCGAACTCCAGGCACAGCTCCAACACTGCAACCACTTGCTCCTGACGGTTCAACTTTATACAACGTAACAAATGGTATTAATCTTTTATCTGTAATCAATCAAACAGCACCTGGCGATCAAACATCTCCAACAATACTTGCAGGCCCCGGAGCTGCTGACAGTGCTACTAGTATATACGCACTGACAAAAACCTTTAACGCTAGTCCCGTTGCTATTCCAGCTACAGGAGATTTTTTTGATGCTGCTGGTAATGATACAAGTGGAATCGTTGCTTTAACGGGCGCTAACAATACTTTTTTTGTGGCTGTTCAGAATAACAATGATGATCCATTTGGAGAAGATCTTTCAGGTATTTCTGCTGGTACTTTAAGCCGAAATGCTACAACAGGCGCTCCTGAGTTTGTTTTATATAATCCAGGTGGAACAGCTAACGGAGACACTGCAGCAGATTCATTTGCTGTAAACTTTATTGCCGACGAACTGGGTGCTTTTGCTTACAACGTTGACGCAGATGTACCAACTACTACTCAACATGTTGACATGTGGTACGATACGCTTCTTGGAAATGCAGCTGGTGAAGCTGGGCGTTTGTTCGTTGCAGTAGGCATTGCTACTCCTGAAACAGCTGCTGCTGCTGCGTGGTCAGTGGGAACATTCGTTGTTTCTAAAACGGCAAGTACACTTACTCTAACAGCTACAAAATGTGGGGTCCCTACTAGTGGCGCTGCTGTATCAAACAGAATCATATACGCTTACAACGGTACAGGAACAACCGATCAGAACTTGAAAACTTCAAAAGTACGTACTATGCATACCTCAACTGGTCTTGTCTATCTCATCCTTGGTGGTTCTGGTATAAGTACAACAAATCCTGCTCTTAACGCTGTCTACGCAATGCCACTTGTCTATGGTTCAGAAGATACTGCTACTGATGGTCTTCCTGCAGACCCAACTATCTTTACCGATGGTGCTTATACAACCCCTTCTGACGCTACTACAGCTGGCCATTTTATAACCACAGGATCTGCTGCTGCACTTGTGGGTGGATTTAATGGAACAGCTAACAACGCTGCTGGTATAGCCCTTCCTGTAGGTCCTGGTACCGGACCAGGAGCAAACAGAAAAACCTTGATTACCGATATGTATGTTGACGGTGATGCAGTCTATGTTGCTGTAAATGATCCTGACAACGCATCAGTTGGAACAGCTGAATCAGGACTCTTTAAATCACAAGCGGTATTCAATGACCTTGGTCAAATTGATCATTGGACCGATTGGCAAAAAGTAGTTCCTTTTGATATGGGTGATACTGCTTCAAATGGTGCTGTTGATTTTGCTGCTGTTGATGGATACACCGGCCACGTATGGGCAATTAACAAGGCAAACAAGGCTGCAAACGTTACACAGTGGGCAAAGCCAACAGATCTAACAGTACAACCTGGTCTTGCTGCCGCAGTCAACCAAAGCTTAAACAACCTCTGTTTTTCAGTTCTTGATTTAAATTCATCATCAACTGGTTGGGGTGCTGATACACCACTACGTACAACCGTTTTTGGTGGATACGAAGCAGTTTGTTTTGCAATTACCGGTTCTGCTACTGCATCATCTGCAACTCTTAACGGAACATTCACTTCATTAAACACACAAATGGCAGATGCCACCTATGACTACACAGAAACACCTACCTTAGTAGTATTCCCACTACCAGCTGGTTCTGGTGCGGTTACATGCCTTGGATATTCTGGTTGGTCTTCTAATGCAACTGCAAACGGCTACCCAACTCCAGGATTCATAATGGTCGGTTGCTCAGGAACAGCTACAACAGCTCCAGCTTTATATGCTCTTACACCTGATGGAGTTACTGGTGTTGGTCTTAATACTTTAACCGTTAATACCTTCTCTCAATTTATTGATGAAGAAACAGTACCAATGACCAACGTTACTGGTGTTCCAGTTAAGATCCAGTCACAAGGTGGTAATTTGTATGTTCTAACCCGTTCAGCAACACAAGATCTCATTTGGACTGCAAGCCGTGCAAACACAGTTTCTGAGTTGAATAGTAACTTTATTGTTACTGCAACTTCAGGAACAGGAGCCTTAGCTACAGCAACAAAAATCTATGACTTTGCAATTTCATCAACCGCAACTGCTACTAATTGTATATTCACTGCACTAGGAACACCACCTACTGGTTTTGAACAACTTCTTGCATTGACCAGTGATGGTATCTACACCACAAGCTGTAATGTTGTTAATGCACGTGGTCTTAACGGTCTTGGGTTAACAGATACTCCTACTGATAACGCACAAACCTATGCTGGCTGGACTCGCATTGTAACACCTGAAACTCAAGCTTGGTTCACTAACTACATCAGCAGCGCTGCATATGATAGAGCTCCACAAACATTCTGGTTTGCAAACTTTGTTCTCAATAACACCTTGCCAAAGCCGATCTATAATGCAAATGTGTTCTATCAAATGGGCCGTGAAACATTAACAAATGTGGGAACAACACAACTCTATGATCTTGCAGAAAATCCATCAAACACCGTAACATTTAACGGCGTAACAGAATTCAATCAACAAACAGCTCCTACTATTTACACCCAGTTCCCTGTTACTGCTCGTCAATTTTACAATGATGGTTCACGTAGATTCTTTGTACAAAAGAGCCCTACTGATGATACCAAGTACCAAGTCTTAGTCTTGCCATTCAACTTGTACGATTACAATATCACCACAAATGGTAAAGCTACGATGCCGGATGCTCTTGTTGCTGAATCTTCAGCTTTCTACTGGATGTCTCCAATCGGTGACACTGGTCGCTTGATGATGTCAACGAACAATGGGGTTATTGCTCTGCAGTAATCATTTGTTCTTACAACTAAGGTAAGACAACTATCAAACCGGGGCGAATACCTGTCTTTATGGCAAGCACTCGCCCCGGTTTTTTTTAAAAGATAAAATCTTGAATTACGTAAAGAAAAAACCTACGCACACTTCTTAACTATAAAAAAACTCATAACCAATCCTAAAAAAAAAGATCCTCGTATGCAAAATCGTACTAACCTCAAAACGCCAAAAACCTCTACCAAGGCATTTCGCTTTGCCATAAGCCTGCTTTTGTGTAGCACCCTCGTAACACAAACTGTATATGCCTATCTAACTGCCATTGGTGATGGAACAAACGGACAAACATTCAGTCAACCAATCGGTGCTGCACAGTTTTATAAACCAACCGGGGAATACTATTTTGCACAAGGTGGACAAGTTGCCACTAATGATACCTATCAAGTCTGTTATGGAAATTACCGAACTCCAGGCACAGCTCCAACACTGCAACCACTTGCTCCAAGCTCTTCAGAGCTATATCAACTTAATGGACTAAGCTTCTTAAGCGTTATTAATCAAACTCCAGGGCTCGATCAAACTTCCCCAACAATTCTGATAGGTTCTGGTGTTAATGGGTATCAAAATCTTGCGGCGCTCACTAAAACCTATAACGATAGTCCCGTTACTATTCCAGCTACAGGAGACTTTGAAGATGCTGCTGGAGAAAACACAGATGGAATCGTTGCTTTAACGGGCGCTAATAATACATTTTTTGTGGCTGTTAAAAATACTGATGGAGATCAGTTCGGAGAAAATATTTCAGGTATTTCTGCTGGTACTTTAACCAGAAATAGTACAACAGGTGCTCCTGAGTTTGTTTTATATAATGCTGATGGAACAGCAAATGGAACCAATGCAATAAATTCATTTCCAGTAAACTTTACCGCTAACTTACTTGGCGCATTCGCTTACAATGTTGATGCTGTTGTGCCAGACACTCAAAGCGTTGACATGTGGTACGATACCCTTCTTGGATCTAAAGCCGGTGAAGCTGGTAGATTGTTTGTAGCAGTTGGTATTGAATTGAATACAATAAACGCTTCCGCTTGGTCAGTAGGAACATTCATTGTTTCACAAGGAGCAGAAACACTTACTTTAACAGCAACAAAATGCGCTGCACCTAGTGACAGTTATAATGAAATAATAGCTACTCTAAATGATGGTACAGTAAACTTAAAGACAAGCAAAGTCCGTACTATGCACACTTCAACTGGATTAATTTACTTAATTCTTGGTGGAAACGATATAAATAATGGCCCCGAAACACTCAGACTTAATCAAGTCTATGCAATGCCACTTGTTTATGGAAATACTGAAGCTGCTGAAGGCAGTGATTATTCAGCTGATGGTCTTCCTGCAAATCCAAGCATCTTTGTAAATGGTGCTTATACTACTCCTTGCGCTTTTGCCGACACTAGCAACTACCTTGATCATATCACTACAGAATCTGCTGCAGCATGTGTTGGTGGATTTAATCTACCCGATCCAAGCTATAGTCCTGCAACAGATGCTACGGTAATCGGCCTTCCTGTTGGAGGTGGTACTGGAACTGGTGCAAGTACACAAAGCTTTATTACCGATATGTATGTTGATGGTGATGCGGTCTATGTTGCAACTAACGATCCTAATGGGTCACCAGTTGCTGAATCGGGACTCTTTAAGTCTCAAGCGGTATTCAACAACCTTGGTCAAATTGATCACTGGACCGATTGGCAATTAGTAGTGCCCTATGATATGGGTGATTACAATAATGGCACCGGTAATGGTGCTGTTAATTTTGCTGCAGTAGACGGATACACCGGCCACGTATGGGTAATTAACAATGGAAGCCAAGCTGCAAACGTTACACAGTGGACCAACTCTGGGCCAGCAACAACTGCTCCTGGACTTGTCTATGCGGTAAACCAAGCTCTCAATAATCAATGTTATTCAGTCCTTGATCTGAACTCATCAACAACTAGCTTTGGTGCTGTTGATGAAAACAATGTTACATATTTTGGTGGTTATGAAACCATATGCTCTGTACCAACCGGAGTTAGAGACGTAACAGCAACTACATTAAACGGAACCTATACATCGATCAATAATCAAAATCCTGATACTGACTATGATTGGAATAATAATTTACAAACAGTTCAATTACCTTCTGGTTCTGGTGCAGTTATCTCTATGGGATACTCAGCGTGGTCTCCTAATAACTTTGGAAATGGATATCCAACACCTACCTTCATTCTTTTTGGATGCTCAGGAACTGCCGAAACACCTCCAGCTCTCTATGCTGCTGATAGCTCAGGTATTATTCCGCTTACCAACGTTACTGGTGTTCCAATCAAAATCCAGTCACAAGGTGGTAATTTATATGTTCTAACCCGTTCAGCAACACAAGATCTCATTTGGACTGCAAGCCGTGCAAACACAAATGCTGAATTGAATGCAAACTTTATAGTTACTGCAACTTCAGGAACAGGCAACTTAGCTACAGCAAAAAGAATTTATGACTTTGCAATTTCATCAACCGCAACTGCAACTCCTTGCACATGGGATACCCCACCTACTGGATTTGAACAACTTATTGCATTGACCAGTGACGGTATTTACACCACAAGCTGTTATATCAATAACAATGATGATCTCTATGGTCTTAACGGTCTTGGGTTAACAGATACTCCTGCTGATAACGCACAAACCTATGCTGGCTGGACTCGTATTGTAACACCCGAAACTCAACGTTGGTTTACTGATTATATCAGCAGCGCTCTGTACGATAGATCTCCACAAACATTCTGGTTTTCTAACCTTGTTCTCAATAACACCTTGCCAAAGCCGGTCTACAATGCAAATGTGTTTTATCAAATGGGCCGTGAAACAGTATCAAACGCAGGAACAACACAACTCTATGATTTTGCAGAAAATCCATCAAACACCGTAACATTCAACGGGGTTACAGAATTCAATCAACAAACAGCTCCATCAATTTACTCACAATTTCCTGTAACTGCTCGTCAATTCTACAACGATGGTTCACGTCGATTCTTTATACAAAAGAGCCCTACTGATGATACCAAGTACCAAGTTTTAGTCTTGCCATTCAACTTGTACGATTACAATATCACCACAAATGGTAAACCTACGATCCAAGATACTCTTGTAGCTGAATCTTCAGCTTTTTACTGGATGTCTCCAATCGGTGCCTTAGGTCAGTTAATGATGTCAACCGATCAAGGTCTTATTGCACTCGAGTAATACAGCGCTACCTACAGCTTAGGTATCTATAAGCTACTAATCGGGGCGAGTACCTGTCTTTATGGCACATACCGCCCCGGTTCTTTTTTGACAGATCGCTCAATTTTTTTTTGATACTTGAGCACAAGACGTAAGTGTGCACTATGCGTGCAGCGCCAAAGAATACGAATTTTTTATAGAAAAAGTATCGTTGTTTCCTGTGCACAAAACGTACGTGTGCCTTCTGCGGGCAACACCAAAGAATACGAATTTTTTATAGAAAAAGTATTGTTGTTTCCTGTGCACAAGACGTAGGTATGCACTCCGCGTGCAGCGCCAAAGAGGTTGCTCACCCAACCTCTTTGGAAACAAGGGTGCAAGCATGCTGCTTGACTGCTTTGACGGATCAAACTCGGTCCAGCTCCTTCGGGCTTAAGACCTCAAACAAGAGATCCTAATACGGAACACAAACCTATATTTCATTCACAGGAAGCAACGATATTTTTCTATAAAAAATCCGTATCAGGCGTATAAAAACTCGTTCATTTGAAGAAAAATGTAATCCCCAAAATGTCATCACGAGGGATAGGAGATCGCGTCAGAGTGTCAAACACGCTGGAGAGATCGACTGACCGTGGTGACCCAAACGTAACAAGAAAAAGTCCCTTTACATATAACTTTTTGGAATGCATATAAACATCCATAAAAAGATCTCTCAATCAATTTTTTCATTATTAACAGTATCTTTATCTAAAATTTTATAATTAAAATTAAGACTTTTTCTTGTTACGTTTGGGTTACACACGCTTAATCGATCTGTCACAGCACCTTGTACTGTGCCGCGATCTCTTACAGCTGGTAATGACATTTTGGGGATTAAATTTTTCTTCAAATGATAGATTTTTTTATAGAAGGGATATCATTTTTTAGGAAATTGTTCTGGTGTGTTGTGTGTTCGTTATCAAGGAGAGGGGTCTTCTCCGTCGTCCCTGTGTAGGTTCGTTAACTCGAGGACAAATTTTAGTTATTTTTTTTCCTTTAATAACGCTCCATTTTGGATTTTTTCATTAGCTAATTGAGATTTTGGTGTTTTATTATTTATTCCTTGATGAT
>CANNMA010000003.1 GCA_947505805.1 bacterium | reverse complement strand
CTAAAATACGTTCTGGTATTCTGTTCATCAGCGTCCTTTTTTTATGGTTTTTAGTTTTATCAAAATCAAAACTACTCTAAAAAAGGACGCTTGTTTATTTACAAATTAATTTTCGTATAAGCTCTAATAATAAGCCCTTATACTAAGAGCAATCTAAAATAAGGGCTTATCTATGTACATAAACAAAACGTTCATTTTAAAAAATACGATCCAGTAAAATATGAGAGAGTGCACCAGCGACAAAAAAGCTCGCTGCTACAATAAACGATTCTTTATACGCTGGAAATGAAGCTCCTGCCGCGACTGCAACTCCAAAAGGGATAGCAATTAAAAACCATGCTCTATGAAACAGTCCACGATGACGAGCAAGAACAGGCAAAAGTGCTACAAAACTGGCCATAACAAAAAGCTGTATCTGCCGACGCCACAAAAGTATTAAAAGACACACAAGCATCATTTTATAAAAGATACCCTGTCCCTTGCTTTTAACATCAACATCAGGAAACAGCGAGCCTAAAAGAGTAATCCCTAACCACTGTAAAGCTGTAACAGCAGAGGGATGGTACCAGTACGAAAGTAAGAAATAGACACAAACAAATGCTCCAACCCCTCCAAGAATATGACCTCTATATCCTGGCATAGCACACCTTACGTCACTACAGTAGTTATAGTTTGCTTGTTTTCTGTAGATGCTAACTGCATCAAATGAGTTTCTGGATAATAAAATGCAAGAACTTCCCGATGCGTTGCCCCTGAACGAACCATTTCTCGCGCTCCCCATTGGCACATTCCTAAATGATGGCCAACCCCTTTACCAGTTACGGTGATCGTTGCTCCTCTTTTTAAAACGGAAAAACAGTAACTTTTTACATCTTTAAACAAACGATAGAGCTCCCGTGCGTTTAAAGAAAACGAATCTTTTTTTGTAGTTACGGTCACTTTTTTAACAAGGCCCGCCTTATCTTTTTGAGCAATTTTTATATCTTTTATTGAATGCACAATGGATGAACGAACATCCTGCAAAGCGGTAGTAAATTGATCAACGGAACAAGACATTGACCAAGAAAAAACTTTTGCATCTTTACAATGAGTGCAAGCGTAAGTACGTGCAAGGTAAGGAGCTTTAACAAAATCTATTTCACCCACGATATGGGCCGGAATAACTCCCCCACAACAACAATCAAACATCGCTAAAATAGGATAATCTTTGTAGGCAACAAAAATACCGCGCGTTTCTTCAACCGCCTGCCGAATGACCGTATCTTGATGCATACCCTTATAGGTTTGATGATAATTGGTACTTTTAATGTGATAGACTGCATCACGCTCACGAGAATGTAATAACTGATGAAGCATGTAACTTCGGCACACAATCGCAAATGCTTTATTTACCTCAAGAGGCCACCCTGGCCAACTTTCAAACCGAACAACCGAGTACACGTATTCTTCAACATCCAAAACATTAATGAGTAGCCATTTATCTTTAACTTGCGTAACAAAAAACTGACCATCATACTCGGTACCATTAAACGTTAGGGTTCCTTCTAATGGACTAATCCAAGCTTCCTTTGCTGCCATTTTTTTTCCATTAACAGACAATGAACCATTTTTTTGGTCTAGTAAAAAAGTGCCACACGTACCAGAATCAGGATACGTCCTTTGAGTTTTTGCATTCGTTAACAAAACTCCACGGGATGAAGAAACTTCCCACTTATTTTCTAAACTGTCACTTAATAAAACACGCACATGAACAGCTTTTAGACAAGTATTTGAAAGGAGCGTGAGTACTAGTTTTAAACACCAGAACCCATTTATTTTTCTAAACATGAATTCCATGAGTTCGTAATAATGAAATAAAAGAAACAGGAAGAGTTGTTTTTGTATCGATTCCTGTATTAGCAAGCGCATCAGCATCAACGTTTTGCTCACGATAGACATGAGCAAATGTGCAAGAAAATCCATCAAGATGTTTTGTAACTAGTTGATGGAGTACTATAAGTTCTGGCTTTCTGACACGATATTCACCAATCATCTGTTTCATTAAAAGGAGTGAATCTGAAAATACACGCAGCTCGCATGCTTCTTTCATATGTTTTTTTGCTATAAAAACACCGATCAAAAGGGCAAGATACTCAGCTTCGTTATTGGTGTGTCTTCCAATAAAATACCCACGCTTGGCAACAGCTTCACCATTATGCGTAAGATAAATTCCTGCGCCACTTAATCCTGGATTGCCGCGTGATGCACCATCAACAAACAAGCACCAACCTTTTGATTTTGTCATTGCTTTTTCTCTGAATGAGAAGAATTATCTTCAAAGTTTTTGTAGATCAAACGATAACAACTACTACAGGTAATCATTTTATTTTGATCTAGCTGCATCATTACTTGGCTGGTAATAGTACATGAACATGCGCCACAGGTACCTGCCACCAAAGGAACAACTGGATTTTTAACCGTGTTGCGCATACGCCCATATTTATCGAGCCAATCTTGGGGGATATCCTGCTGATACTCTTTGCGTCCTTGATCATGTTCATCAATCTGATCAAGCAATTTTTTTTGAGTTTCATCAAGTTGATTCATCTGTTCTTGTAAAAGACGTTGTTGCTCTTTGACCGTCTGTTCTTTTACCACAAGCATTTTTTGTGCTTGTTCCAAACTATTCCAAGCGGCCATAAGAACTTCTTCATGTTCATGCTGCTGTTGTTTTAAATTATCAGACTCTTTTTTTAAACCTTGATATTCACGAGGAGTAAGTGCAAGAGTAGCGCGTTCACGAGCAACTTTTTCATCTTGATCAAGAGTCTTCATATGTAATTCTTGTGCATCAACATTTTTACGTAAATCACGCACATGTGCTCGTTCTTTTTCAATATCAGAAGTAAGAGTTTCTAAAGTCTGCCTTAATTGCTCAAAAGCGTTATCGGCAATGGCTAACTCTTTTTCAAGAGTAATAACTGATTGATCAAATTCTATAAGACGTATAAAGCGAGAGAAAGGAGTTGTTTTCATGCTACAGATCCTTTTCTAAAGTAGCGCGGGGGGTTGAAAAGATGGTGGGCCCACCAGGGCTTGAACCTGGGACCTCTCGGTTATGAGCCGATTGCTCTGACCAGCTGAGCTATGGGCCCCACCTTTTTGATGCGCGTGCTATAAGAGTATCGCCTTTAAGAGTAAATATTTTTCAGTTTAATGCAAGATCTAAAAGCAGAATCACTTAAGAACGATCCCACCCCTGGACCTCTTTGAAAATTTCAGACTCCTCTTGATCGGATATAACAGGCATTTCAAGAATAACCGATGCATGAGCAAGCTTTGGATGATTCATAAATCGCTGTAAACTTTCTTTCCCAATATTCCCCTGCCCTGGAATTGCATGTTTATCAATCCGAGAACCACATTTTTCAGCAGCATCATTTAAATGCAAAGCAACAACACGTTGTGCCCCAATCTCTTTATCAACAAGCTCAACAAACTCGTCAACTTGATCAATGGTCGAAAGATCATATCCATATGAATAAGCATGCGCAGAATCAAGACAAAATGCTATTCTGTCAGGATTATCAACCAATTTAAGAAGCGCTCCAAAATCAAGAATGTCTCCACCAACTGTTTTATTTGCATGAGCAGTATTTTCAAGAACAATAGTAATCGTATGTTCCGTTTCTAAAATCTTATTAAGAGCTCTAGCCAGATAATAAATGCCATCATCTTTAGAAAGACAGCCAGTTGCTGAACCAGGATGAATAACGATATGAGTAAAACCAAGTTCTTTTGCAAGTTCAAGCTCTCTATTAAAAGGCTTCCATCCATTTTTATAGCGACCAGCTAAGTTCACCCAATACGAAGCATGCAAAAACAATTGCCCAAAACGTTTACTCTTTTCTAAGCAAAGAGCTTTTTCTTCAGGGGTAAACTCCAAATAAGTGCTTGCTCCCTGAGGAATTAAAAAACATTGCACAATCGGACTTCCAGCTGCATAGGCTTTATCAAGTAGCTCAGAAAGCGTTGTTATCAAACGAAAATGTAATCCTATGCGTCTCACGTACTCTCCTTACCAACGTACTATTGTTTTTAACGTATCACGGTCATACCACTGCTCCAGCAAGTCTACAAAAAAACGTTGTATCTCTTGCAACCCTTCATTTGAATCTGATTCACATCGTAAACAAATAACCGGCTGAGTGTTTGATGCCCTAATGAGCCCCCAGCCCTTTCCCGTATCAATTCTAACTCCATCAATAGTAGAAATTTTTATTCCAGGAATTATGGTTACTTTTTCAAGAATCGACTGAATGATACTAGGACCTGCTCCTTGAGCACACGTAAACCTCATTTCAGGAGAACTTTTTCGTTGCGGAAGCTTCTGTAATAACTGATCAAATGACTCTTTTGAGTGTAACAAAAGTTCAATCAAACGCAAAGCAGCATAGATTCCATCATCATAACCAAAATAACGATCATGAAAGAAAAAATGACAACTCAACTCACCTGCAAGAACAGCTTTTTTTTCAGCCATAGCTTTTCGTAAAAATGCATGGCCTGATGGTGAAAAAGTTAAAGTACCACCTGATTTTTCAACTGTTTCAGTAAGAGCACTTGAACATTTAGCATCACAAACAATTACAGCTCCAGGCATAGAAGCAAGAACATACTGACTAAATAACGATAATAACTGATCTCCAAAAACCATAATCCCTGATTCAGTAACCGCTCCCATGCGATCTCCATCGCCATCAAAAGCGATGCCTACTACTGCCTGTTTTTGTTGGACCATGTTTTTTAGATCATACATGTTGTGCTCTACTGAAGGGTCCGCTTCATGATTTGGATAAGACCCATCCACATCATCATATAAAAGCGTTACCTGTTTCCAACGAAAAGCTTTGCACAGTTGAGGCAACACCGCACCCACCGCTCCATTGCCACAATCAAAGACAATAGGTAAATCGATATCCATAAGATGAGGAAACAAGCGAGTCAGTAATGCTATATAGTCAGGAATTAAAAAAATCTTTGTATAAGAACCTGTAACTGCTGGAACAACATGCTGTTGTTTTTTAAATAACGTTTTAAGAGTTTGAAGATCATCACTAAAAAGAGGTTTTTTTCGTAAAAATAATTTTATGCCATTGTACTCTTTAGGATTATGAGACGCGGTAATCATGCAAGCGGCATCAACTGATAAAAAATATTCAGAAAATGAAACAAGGGGCGTTGGACACACTCCAATAAAAACAATATCAAGACCACTATCACGCAGTCCTCTAACCCATTCATCTTTTATAGCTGGCGAATGCACTCTACCATCCATCCCAACAGCGACAGTCTTAATAGTTGCATCACGCGTAAGCATTAAAAGCGCACACGCACGCGCACAATCATACACTTGATCAATAAAAAGCTCTTCACCCACAATACCTCGAATATCATACATACGAAAAATATGATCTTGCATGAAAACTCCGCTATTCTTTGTTACAATATCAGTTCCTGGAAAGGGTTGTAGTATAGAATATCTAAAAATGCAAGGAGAGCCACCCTATGATCCCATTAAAACTTTCAATACAAAATTTTTTAAGCTACGGATCAGTACCACAAGTAATAGATTTTACTCCCTATAAACTTATCTGCTTATCCGGAAAAAATGGACACGGAAAATCAGCTCTTCTTGATGCATTAACTTGGGCGATCTGGGGACAAGCACGCAAAGTATCAACAACAGGAAAACCTGATCAGGGTTTATTACGCCTTGGACAAACGGATATGATTGTTATTCTCGATTTTATTTTTAATGGTCAGCAATATCGTATTCGTCGCATGTTCACTACAAAATATGGCAAACCTACTAGCCATGTTGATTTTGGTATCTACTGCCAAGAAGAAGCGGGATACCGATCCCTTACTGAAAAAACAATTCGCCGTACTCAAGAAAAAATTGAACAAACGGTTGGCCTTGATTATGAAGCATTTATCAATTCATCTTTTTTGCGCCAAGGCCAAGCAAATGAGTTTTCAAAAAAACTCCCTAAGGAACGTAAAGATATTTTAGCAAATATTTTAGGCCTTAATCGTTATGAAAAAGCAAAAAAATATGCGCTTGAAAAAATAAAACTTTTAACTCAGGAAAAAGAAAAGTCGACAAAAATTAGCGAACATTTAAGCCGTGAAATTGAACAACTACCAGCGGTCAAAGAAAAATTATCAATACTTTCAACTACGCTTAAAACAGTTAGTACAGAAGAACAAAAACTAGCAATAACCAAAGCAGATCTTGAAAGCCGTAAAAACAATCTCATACAAAAACAATCTTCTGCTGCATTACTTCATTTTGAATATGAACAAATTCTTAAACAAAAAAACGAGGCTGAAGCTGCTTTTCGTGCGAGTGTTAAAGAATGGAAACAAACACACAAAGAACATCTAATTCTCCCTGATAGAAAAAAATTAGAAGCTAAAAAAGCTGCTCTTTTAGAAGATTTTTCGCAATGCCAAAATCACTATCAAGAACTTTTAGAATCCAAAGAAAATCTTTTACTCTATAAAGAACAAGAACAGTTATTGATCACTCAACATAAAAAACAATATGAAGAAAGCACCAATCAAACAAAACGTACCCTTGAACACATTGCAACCAACTATGCACTTGAAACAAGAAAGCAGCATGAACTTTCTTTAGAACTCCAAAAATTCACGCTTGAATTACATGATTGTTCTGAGCAACTTGCAATCAGTCAAAAAAATAGTGACCCTACCCTGCTTATTAATGATACTGCAGCTCTAGAAAAACAGTTTGAACGACAAAAAACATTCTATTTAACCTGGATTGAAAAAGGTAAACGAGCAACACAAGAACTCCAAAGTCTGGGGCATAAAAAACAACTTGCTCATACTCCCGATAATCCAAGCTGTCCCTTATGTGAACAAAATTTATCTCTTGCCCGAAAGCGATTTTTAGCAAAAAAATTTGAAGACCAAGAAGCTTTTTTTAGTCACCGAATTACCCGATTAAAACAAGCCCTTGCCACACTCAAAGAACAAATAGAAAAACAAAAACAAGCTATTTTTGTTAGTAAACAAATTGACGAACTCCTTCAAAAACAAACAACTCTGACTCATGCGCTCACCCAACAGCACCAATTTATTACCCTTAGTAAAAACAAAAGTGAAGTCTTTAAAGACGAAATTGATCAACTTCAAAAAACAATGCTTGAAGCAGAAAAAACTGCGATGCTCAGCTTTACCGAATCAGAATTATTCATCAAAAACAAACAAGCTCAAAAGCAGTGTGAACTGATTATCAATCAGCATGGACTTATTCCAACTCGTTTAAAATCAATAACAGAGCAACTCAGCCTTCTTGAAAAACAGATGGTCCAATGGAATAACAAAGATGAAGATAGAAGCCTTCAACAAGAACGAAAAAACAATGCTCATAAAATTGCTTGTTCTATACGTCAGATCTGGCTACAAGAAAAAAGTAGTAGTGCACAACTACTTCTTTTTAAAACAGTTCCACAAGACGCTCAACAGCTTTCTGAAGACGAAAGAGCCTACAAGCAAACAGCACTTGAATTAACATTAACAAAAGAACAGGCCCTTAAAGAACAAGGAACCTTTGAAGCTGAACATAAAAAACTTGAACAACAACTTGAACAGTGCAAAGAATTTGATACTCAAATCAAAAGTATTACGCAAGAACTGCAAGAGTATCAGATGCTCGCTCAAGCTTTTGGAAAAGATGGTATTCAAGCACTGTTAATCGAAGATGCACTGCCTGAAATAGAACAAGAAGCAAATGATCTGCTGTCTCGGCTTACAGATAATCAGGCACATATTTTTATCGAATCGTTACGAGATTTAAAAAAAGGGGGAGTTAAAGAAACCCTCGATATTAATATCTCAGATGCAACGGGAATTCGTCCCTATGAAATGTTTTCAGGAGGAGAGGCATTTAGGATAGATTTTTCTTTACGAATCGCTATTTCAAAACTACTTGCACGCCGTGCAGGAACATCGCTACAAACACTTATTATTGATGAAGGATTTGGCTCTCAGGATGAAGAAGGTCTTTCGCGGATTATGGATGCGATCTATAAGATTCAAACCGATTTTGAAAAGATTATTATTGTTTCCCATCTTTCAGCAATGAAGGACCAGTTTCCGGTACAATTTTTGATCGAAAAAAGCCCAAATGGCTCACGTTCATCGGTACGAGAACAGGGGTAAAAAAAAGAGGCGCCCTTAAAAAAGGACACCTCTTGAACCTTATGTACGTCAGGATGTGTATCAGTTGTACATAAAAAACTTAGCTGTGTAGTAATTCTTGAGTAGCATTATCAAAGTCAGTTATTGCTTGAGCAATCGCTTGTTGAATGTTGCGTAAATGAGTTTGACTCATTGAACCATACTGATTACCACCACGTTTTGCAGCAACATAATTCAAGAATGCTGAATAAGAAATAATAGTATCAGCAAGTTCAACAACATGTGCGGGAATAGTTTCTAATGCATATTGGTGAACCCCAGCAATCTGTCTAACTGTTGGCAAACTTAAGTCATCAGCAAGATTGATGTTGAAATGTTTGAAGTTGTTTCCAGGAGTCATCTGCTGTGCAAGAATTTTAGTTGCATCAATAATATTGCGCAAGGTAGATTTATCAACATTGGTTGCAGTAACAGCTTTAGGCTTTCTTAAAGAAGCTCGTACCGCTGCAACTGTTGCTAATGGTTCTTGTACTGGTGCTGGAGCTAGAACTGGTTCTTGTACTGGTGCTGGAGCTAGAACTGGTTTTACTACTGAGTGTTCTACTTCAACAGTTACTGCTCGAGCTGGTGCTGAAATAACTGCTGGTTCTACTACTAGTTGTTGTGCTGCTGGAAGATTTTCTTCTTGAGCTGCAACTTGTTCATCAACTAGATTTTCATCATGCAATCTTTCAGGAGCAATTTGTGCCAATACTTCAGCTTTTTCTGGTATTGAAAGTGATTGTTCTGCACCTTTTTCTGATGATGCTGGTAGCTCTAAAGCATTTACAGCTTCTTTTGCATCTTCAACAAGAGCTTCTTTAGCTCTACTGTTATAGTAAACACCATAACCAGTAACTACTGCTGCAACTGCGGCTGTTGTTGCTATAACTGGATGTTCACTCACAGAAGTAACAACAGATGATCCTGCGCTAACAACTGCATCTTTTACTAAACAAAGTGCATTAACAGAAGCTTCTTTTGATGGAATATAAGAAACTGCTTTTGCTGTAAATGCTGAAGCTCCTACTTGTATTCCATTACGGAAGTAGCCTCCGAGACCTGCTCCGGCAGCTGCTGGAAGGCCTATTTTTAAACCTTTTTGACCAATCAAGTTATCACCTTCTTTTACAAATTGATTTCCAATTAGTCCACCAACTGCTGCACCACCAGCGACACAGAACCCTGTTTCTAATGAAGGAGTAAATCTTTCAACAAAGCCTTGAGTTTTTGCTTGTTCTAATGCTTCATAATCTACTTCTAATCTTTTTACTTCAGCTAAAGATGATTCATTATACTCAGCTGCTGTTTGTATTGGTTCTGTTGATGCTGCTGGTTGTTGAGTAGTCTGAGTTGCTAAAACTGATTTTAGCGCATTAGAGAACCCTGTAGCTGTATATGACCAAAACCTAACCGCTACACCAAGTACCGGCACATCACTCCATGATGATGTAGTTGTTGGAACTACAGAAACTTGATTTCCACCATCTGCCGCAGAAAGCGCAAATGTTGATGTCAATATAACTATTGATAAAAATTTTTTATTCATGATTAACCTCCATGAATAGAACTAACTATTAAACCTCACATTTTGTCTGCTGATTTGTGTTCAGAACAACTAAAATCAGCTACCATTCATTCTAGCACCCCTTCTAATCTGTGCAAACGCCCCCTAAAGACCAAGCTTAACACTCAATCATTAGGCTTATTTTTTTTAATACCTTTTTAAAGGAAAAGGGTCCCAATTTCTTAAGACCCTTATCTAAAATATCCAAAAACAGTAGTCCCATTTCTGAATATTCAAGGGATCACATTTAGTTTTTAATGAACCATAACCGAATTAATGGTTGAATTTATAACCGGAGCTGCCAAATAATCATTAATTCCATGTGCTACTCTCATAATGTTTTCATGTTCAGCAAGAGCATTAACAGCTGTTACTGCTTTTTCTTGTAACACATCAATGTAAGGTTGTGCATAGGCTGAAGCTTGATGAGCAGCTGAAGCAATCTTAGGTTGAGCATAATCAATAACTTGTTGAGCAATTGAAGATATTTTTGCACCGATAGTTGCAGATAGTACAGAAGCATTCTCTATAATTGTTTCTTTACTTGGCAAAGCTTCAAACGCTTGGTTTGCAAGTTTTTGACCTTCAATAAGAGCAACCGAACCTGCTACCTTAGCTTTATCAGCTACAGCAGATGCAGTAGTTACTAAAGTATCCTTAACAACTTCTTTAGTTGGAATATAGGGCGCAATCGCATCAGCAACTCTACTACCAATTTTAACAGTAATTATCATAGCAGCATTGAATGATTCAGGATTGTTAACATACCAGTACGCAAGCGCACTAACTGTTCCAACTACAACTGCTGCCTTAATTGCTTTCTTTTTGGCTTTTTCATAATGATTTGCAATACCAGCAAGAGCTAATGATGTAACACCAGTAACTATGTAATTTGCAAGAAACTTGGGCATTTTATCTGCAACAACAGACATCCCTTTATCTGCAACATGTCTGACCATTTCATCCGCTATTGAATCCGCTGAAGCCTTAGTTACTACCGGTGCAGATGCACACAGCGCAGTAAGTAAAAACAATGATAAACGTTTATTCATGATTATATCCTCCATGAATTAATTAAAAAAACCCACACTTTTGTACTGTTTTCCATTTAAAAAAACAAGTAATTGCTATTGAGTATACTTACAATTCAAGTAATCGCAAAAGCCCTCCTAATGAGCTTATCAAAAAGATTTAACCCTATATTTATTTTCAGATTGAAGCTATTTTTTTATGATTTATCATTTTTTTAAGATTAGTTGCTCAAAAACGAACTTTTTATTCGTCATCTCTGTAGAAGTTCATAAATAGAAGGATTTTTTATTCTTTTGCACAAGACGCAGGTGTGCCCTCTGCGGGCAGCACCAAAGAGGTTGCTCACCCGCCGACGCCAAGGCTAAGGCGTGGTGCCACGATATAGCTCTTCGAGCGAAGTCGGGCACGTTACTTTGTAAAAGTCTTTATAAAAATAAAAGATTACATAAAATATGATTTTTTCTTGTTACGCCTGGATCCCCGACACTCATTCGATCTGTCAGTGTGCTACGCACTCAGCCGCGATCTCATATCGTTGTGGACGACGGAGAAGGTCCCTTTCCTTAATAATAAATACACAACACACCAAAATAACCTTCTGAAAAATGGTAAATCTTCTATAAAAAATCCGTATCAGGCGGAACTGAGTTGTCGTCCATTAGGGCGCAACGAAGGTTGTAGCCGACAGGCGCTCAAACAGCATGTTTGCACCCTTGTTTCCAAAGGGGTTGGGTGAGCAACCCCTTTGGTGCTGCACGCATAGTGCACACCTACGTCTTGTGCTAAAAAATGAAAAAAATCTTAATTTGTGAACATCTACAGTATCAATTAGACTAACTTCTTTAAAACTTTTAAATTTCGTTCGCACCCCTTTACCATTGAGGAATACCTATGACCGTGCAAATCAAACAGATAGAAGTTATGCCCTACGATCCTCAATGGCCTGAACTTTTTAGCAAAGAAGCCGCACTTATCAAAAAAAAACTTGGCCAACATTGTCTTGAAGTTCATCATATCGGTTCAACATCAGTACCAGGATTAGCAGCAAAACCTATTCTTGATATCATCGTAGTTGCACAAGATCCTGCGCGCACAATCACACTTTTAGAATCACTGGAATACACGTACAAAGGGGAATACAATATTCCCTTTCGATTTTATTTCAATAAAGATTCTAAACCTAAAATCAACCTTCATATGTATAAACCAGGAAACCCAGAAATAGACCTTAATCTTGGATTCAGAGATTATTTACGAACCCATTTGGATGCAGTTGTTGAATATGCACAATTAAAAGCTGGCCTTTTAACCCAAAAAAGTTCTTTTGAAATTCAAAAAGATCGCATGTTTACTGGATATAGCTCAGGTAAAGACTGTTTTATTCGTAAAATCACATCACTAGCTGGTTTCAATAAAATACGACTTATGCATTGTGCTCATCCGCATGAGTGGCAGCAAGCAAAACAGTTTAGAAAAAACTATTTTGCAAAAAAAGATATTCTCTTTGACCCGCTAACATGGACTTTTAACCACCCTGAACATATTCATTTTTGTTTCTATCAAGGACCAAACATTATTGGATATGGCCATCTTCAACTATTTCCCGAAAAAACTGCCGTTCTCCATATCATGGAGTTCGACATTCACTGCCATAATTTACGGGGTCAATTTTTAACTACTATTGAACAATGGCTGAAAGAGCAAAAAGAATGTACCGAACTTTCATTACAGGCTTGTCCATCAGAAAAACTATTTTATAAAAAACAGGGCTACGAAGAACTTGCAGCAGCAGAAAAATCAACCTGTCCAAGCAAGCACGGATCAATTGGTATGCACAAATTTCTGTAAAAAACAGTACTTAAACTATTCAAAATTTTTTTAAAAAAAAGAGCTGCGAATTTTTCCGCAGCTCTTTTTAATTTTTTAAAACTAAAAGTTATTCTTCGATACCTACAAACACATCAAGAACAATGTTTTGATGGTCAGTAGCACGTTGATCATAAACCTCAAAATCAACCTTGTAACTACGTTTTCCACCTAATTCAGGATCGGTTGATTTCCAAATTTTTTCCCAGACATCAGAACATACTTGAGGCATTGCTGCTGGTCCATTAGTAAATTTTACGTATTCTTGAGCTGGCACAACTAAAGTAAAAAATTCTTCAGGAACAATATCAAAAGAAGTTACTTCTTCACCAATAAAATAGGTATAATCACCCGTGTAGTCAGACTCGTACTCTGTATAAGCACAATAAATTGTTCCTGGAGTCTTACGATTAGCTATCTTTTCAGCTACACCATCTTGATAATACCGTCTAATTAAAGGCAGAATCTTACCACCTGTTGTATAGATTTTTTCTCCTGCTTCTACAGCGTTGTTCGTTCGCACTGTAAGGCCAACTAGTTTCATTTGCGATAACTGAGTTGTTTTTTATTCCATAATTTTTCTTTCAAATTATATTTTTACTTTTTAAGTACCGCCTAAAATTATCAAAAAAAAAAGCCGCGAATTTCTCCGCAGCTCTTTTTAATTTTTAACGTTTAGGTACGATTTATACCCATTCAAGACGTGCAATTGATGCTGTATCGCTAGGGCGACGACCTAATGAAATAAGTCTTGTGTACCCACCTGGACGTTCGGTATAACGTGGCGCAATATCAACAAACAATGTTTTCAATGCTTCAAGTTTATAAGGAAGCAATGAGCGAACACGGCGTTTGGTGTTAAAGTCAGGACCCTTGCGAGCAAGAGTAACTACCTTTTCAGCCAATCGCTTTACTTGACGAGCTTGTGCTTTAGTTGTTGTCAAATGTCCGTAAGTAATCAAATGAATTACTTGGTTACGTAAAAGGGATCGTTTGTGCGACTCTTTAACGTTTAATTTTACTTTACCTGATTGATGTTTCATCGATCTATTCCTCTATCAGTTAGTACTGCTCATCTTCAATTGGCAGGACAGGTCCTTGTTCTCTCATGATCTTTTCCAAATCAGCTTCGCTAATATTCATACCAAAAGAAAGACCGAATGCCTTCATACTGTCTTTAACTTCATTCAATGACTTAAGACCAAAATTCTTAATGCACAAACCTTGTTCTTCACTCAAATTAACCAAATCAAGAACACGCTTAATACCTGCATTCATCAAACAATTATGTGCGCGAACAGAAAGTTCAAGTTCATCAATCTGCTTAAGCAAAAGTTCAACAGGAACACCCTTAAGAACCAACTCTTTATTCGTTTCAGGAACAATAGTTACTTCTTCTTTAACAGGAGCTGAAATTTCATTAAATGGAATCTCTGTATCGACCAAAAATTGTTCTAATTGAGTACGGAGCACAGAAACTGCATAATTTAATGCTTCAAGCGGATTAATTGCACCATTTGTAGTCACAAACAAAATCAATTTATCATAATCAATCTCTTTACCAACACGAGTCTTTTGAATATCAAAAGCAACTTTAGCTACTGGTGAAAACATTGAATCAAGATAAATACGATCGTCTTCTTGCAAAGTAACCCCTTCAGGCCACTGAGCACGTCTATAGCCACGACCTGACTCAACAAAAAATTCAATATCTAATGAACCTGCTGGAGCGATATGAGCAAGAATATGATCACCATTAATCAATTCAAGATTACTATCTGCTTTAATATCAGATACTCGAACAGTTCCTTCTTGTTGAACGCTCAGGGTCATTTTTCCTGATTTTCCATCTTTTGAACGAACGACAATTTGTTTAATATTCAAACAAAGCTGCATTACGTCTTCTACAACACCTGGTAAAACAGCAAACTCATTATTAACACCTTTGATAATAACAGAAGTTACCGCAGCACCTTCAATACCACCAAGGAGTACACGACGAAGCGCATTACCCAAGGTTATCCCAAAACCTGGTTCCAACGGTTGAGCAATTAACTCTCCGTTCATTGTTGTTAAAGACTTTTTGTCCCACGTTAAACGAGGAATTGTTAATGGTTGATATTCTTTACTCATGTATAGTCCCCACACATTTTACCTATTATTCTTATTTACGATTACTTTGAGTACAACTCAACAATCAAATGCTCTTCAATTGGCACTTGAATATCAGCTCTAACTGGAAAACGAAGAATTTGACCTTTGCGATCTTTCTTGTTTAGTTCAAGCCATTCTGGAACCTTAATACCAATATTCAAACGTTTATCGATAACTTGTTCAAGAAATTTTTCTTTTCCTGCAACTGAATCCATCAACGAAACAACGTCTCCTACAGAAACCAAAAATGATGGTGAATAAACATGCCCACCATTAACCAAAATATGCCCATGAGCAATAATTTGACGTGCTTGTCGACGAGTTACAGATAATTTCAAACGATAAATGACATTGTCAAGACGGCGTTCAAGCATGTTAAGAAGATTTTCACCAGGAGCACCTTGCTTTGAAGCTAATGCATTTTTAAAAAAACGACGAAACTGTTTTTCACGCATTCCGTACATTTCTTTTACTTTTTGTTTTTCTTTTAACTGTTTACCGTATTCAGACATTTTACGTTGTGGACGCTTTTGTTCACTACCACCTTGTTGATCTGATTTATTATCTTTACCACCGGGTGTCATTTTAATATTTTTTTTATTCATAGAATGTTCTCACTTAACCTGCCTGAAATACCTATACTCTACGTTTTTTTGGTGCGCGACATCCATTATGAGGCAATGGAGTAACATCGCGCAAAACGGAAATAGAAAAACCAGATGATTGGAATGCCCTTACAATAGAATCTCTTCCAGAACCAGGACCTTGAAGGTTAACTTCAAGCACACGAATCCCAAAATTTGCCATATCTTTTGCAAGCGTTGTACCAATTTGAGTTGCTGCAAAAGGAGTTCCTTTACGAGCTCCTTTAAAACCCAACCTACCTGAACTACAACGCAAAAGAACGTTTCCTTCTGGATCAGTTATAGAAACCAACGTATTATTAAAAGAAGACTTAACGTGAACAATAGCAGTTTCAACACGTGTTTTCTTCTGTTTTTTTGATTTTTGCTTATATGCCATTAGTTACACCTTACTTCTTAGCTACTTTGCGTTTTAATGCAATAATATTTGTTGATCGACGTGGCCCTTTACGAGTACGCGCATTTGTTTTTGTACGCTGTCCTCTTACAGGTAACCCCTTCTTATGACGAAGCCCACGATATGAACCAATTTCTTGCAAGCGGCGAATGTCCAAAGAAATGGCTTTACGCAACTCACCTTCGGTCTTATAAGCCTGTGTTATTTCTTTTTGAATAGCACCAACTTGATCATCAGATAAATCTTTTACTCGCGTGTTTATATCTATTTTAAGTTTAGTTAAAATATCACGAGAGCTTTTAATACCAATACCGAATACATAGGTTAATCCATATTCTATTCGTTTATTATACGGTAATGTTACACCTTCTATACGTGCCATAGCACAATACTCCTGAATTACCCTTGTCTTTGTTTATGTCGCGGATTTTTTTTGCAAATAACACGAACCACTCGACCACGTTTGACAATACAACAATCATTACAAATCTTTTTAACCGCTGTTCTTACTTTCATAGCGTCCACTTTCTCTTTTCAGACTAGTTTTTATAACGCAAAACAATTCTTCCCCGGGTTAAATCGTAAGGAGATAACTCCAAAGCAACTTTGTCACCAGGCAATATTTTGATATAGTTCATGCGCATTTTACCTGAAACATGTCCCAATACCAGATGTCCACCTTCTATTTCTACCCTAAACATAGCATTTGGCAGTGTCTCTTTAACGACACCATCAACTCTAATTACCTCTTCTTTTTGTTTCTTTTCCATACAACCCTTCAAGCTCCCTAACCCTATAACCGTGTTAGGATTTCAGGTCCGTTTTCTGTCAAAACAACCGTGTCCTCAACATGTGCTGCCAAACTTTTATCTTTAGTTTTAACAGTCCAACCGTCTTTGGTCACATACACTTCATAAGAACCAGCAGTAATCATAGGTTCTATAGCAAACGCCATACCTACCTGTAATACTGGACCTTTTCCCGGCTCTCCATAATTTAAAATTTCTGGATCTTCATGCATACGCTTTCCGATACCATGCCCAGCAAAATCTCTAATAACTCCAAAACCCTTTGACTCAACACTCTGTTGAATAGCCGAAGAAATGTCAGTTAATCGATTGCCTACCTTCATTTGAGCAATCCCTTTATCAAGAGATTCTTGAGCCGCTTGAACCAACGCTTTAGCATTATTATGAGGAGCTTCCCCCACAAAATAACAACGCGCCATATCAGCACAATACCCATTCCAAGATGCACAAATATCAATTTTAACCAAGTCACCAGATGCTAATTTTTTTTCTTTACTCGGCACACCATGAACAACTTCATCATTAACTGATACACAACTAGAATGCTTATATCCAACATACCCTTTTGTTGCTGATACAAGACCATTTTTCAAAAGCTGCATACTTATATAATCATCTAACTGTAACGTTGTTACACCAGGCTGCACCTGTAAAACAATTTTTTCACAAATTTCTGCCAAAAATTTACCTGCTGTAGCCATCTTTCCGATTGCTATTTTATTTTTAATAACAATCATCAATCGCTCACATGCCTAAGAAAATTTTCAAAAACCTCTGCACTTCCCCTGTTACCATCAATAACATGAACTACATACCCAGCATTTTTATAAAAAGCTGTAAGATTTCCACAATGTTGATGATAAGTCGCTAAACGACCTCGAATAACGTCTGATGAATCATCTTCACGTCTAAATAAGACTGAACTACAAAGATCACATATTCCTTGCGTTTTTGGCATCAAATTTTCAATTCTACTCGAAAATACTGCCTGACAACTTTTATCAGTACAAATCAATCGAGAACTCAATCGTTCAATAATTTCATGATCAGGAACTCTAAGCTCAATAATTACAACTCTTAAGTATGGATATTTCTTTACAAGAAAATCTAAAACTCCACGAGCCTGGACAACCGTACGAGGAAATCCATCAAGTATTAGAGATTCGCTTTTACAAGCTTCATCGTCAATCCAGCGCGTACCAATTTCAATGATCACTTCATCTGGGACAAGTGTACCAGATTTCATAGCAAAATCTATTTGTTTACCAAGCTCAGTTCCCTCTGCAACATGTTTTCTACACAAATTACCAGTAGAAAGTTGAGCCCAGCCGAAGCTTGAAACACACAGACGTGAAAGAGCTCCTTTGCCTGAACCAGGAGCTCCGAGAAAAATAATAATTTGCTTCGCGTTCAACGTGGAGTTCCTCTTGAATATTTAAGCCTACCTGAGGTTAAAAAACCCTCATAATTTCTTTCAATCAAATACGATTCTATTTGAGTCGATGTTTCCAAAGCAACCCCAACCACAATCAATAAAGCAGTTCCGCCCAGATAAAAAGGCATCGTAATAAGCGCACTTAATGCGTTTGGCAATATTGCTAAAATAGCCAAATAAATTGCACCAACTAATCCAAGTTTTGTTAAAATATCATTAAAAAACTCGGCTGTACTTTTTCCAGGCCTAACATTTGGAATAAAACCACCACTTTTTTTAATATTATCAGCTAATTCATCAGGATTAAAAACAAGCGCAGTATAGATATAGTAGAAGAAAACAATTAAAGCGAACTGAATTGCATTAAACAAAAAACCTGAATAAGAAAATTTTTGAACAATCATAGAACAAAATTTATATTTATTAGCAAACAAACCAGGCACACCAATAAAAGCATTTAAAACTGTAGAAGCAAAAATTACAGGCATAACAGAAGCATTATTGATCTTAAATGGAATATAAGTACTTTGTCCACCATAAACACGATTACCAACAACACGACGAGCATATTGAACTGGAATCTTACGTTCACCTTTTTCAAGAAAAATAATACACGAAGTAATCGCCATAAAAATCAATAAAATTAGAATAGCTACAATTGTATCTAGCTTTCCAATTTGAACTGCATGAATGGTTCTAATAACATAATCAGGAAAACGAGCAACTATACCTGCAAAGATAATCATCGAACCGCCACTACCAATTCCAAATAATGAAATTTGATCACCCAACCACATGACAACCATAGAACCAGCAGACAAAGAAAGAATAAACATGAATCTAAACATCCATCCTGGTTCTACCACTAATCCATATGATTCCAGTCCTAAAGCATACATTGTGCCCCAAACGACACTCAATCCCAAAGCAAGATACTTTGTATATTGATTAATAAGCTTTCTTCCATACTCTCCTTCTTTAAGCAAACGCTCAAATTCAGGAATTGTGAAGCCCAAAATCTGCATCATAATTGAAGCCGTAATATAAGGCCCGATACCCAATGCAAACAAAGTACATTGCGAAAGCGCACCTGCAGAAAAAACATCCAAATATGAAAGCAAACCACTTAACGCAGTGGATTGATGCATAAATTCTTGCAATTTATTAACATTCACCCCAATTACAGGAATGTACTGTCCTAAACGAAAAACTACCAACACTCCAAGTGTAAACAACAGTTTTTTTCTGAGCTCAGGAATACGAAACATATTCCCAAAATTCCTAAAAATGATCACTACTTTATCCTTCTTTTGTGAATCGAGCCTCTCCACCACATGCCGCTATTGCTTGTGCAGCTGAAGCGCTATAAGCATCAGCAAAAACATGCAATTTTTTTGATAAGACGCCGGTTCCCAATACTTTAATTAATACACGAGTACTTTTTACTAAACCTTTAACAACAAGTAATTCTTTTGTTACCTGTTGTCCAATTTCAAAAGAATGTTCTAACTGAGCCAATGTAATTAAATCAAAGACTTTTTTAAATTGAGTGTTATTAAAGCCGCGTTTTGGTAAACGACGGTGTATAGGCATTTGTCCACCTTCAAAAGCAGGACGCAGTTTTCTTCCAGCACCTGAACGAGCTTTTTGACCCTTAGTTCCCTTACCAGATGTACCACCTCTACAACCACCACGACCAACACGTTTACGCTTACGACAAATCGAAATTCGATTACTTAATAGAGTTTCCATGACTTCCCTTTACAATTTGTTCCGCAGATTTACCCCTTGTTGCTGCAATATGCTTCAAAGAACGAAGTTTGGCAAGCGCATTTAATGTTGCTTTGACCACATTCATTCGATTAGATGAACCCATAGACTTTGCAAGAACATCTTTTACTCCAAGTGCTTCCATAATTGAACGAACAGCTCCACCAGCAATAACACCCGTTCCTTTATATGCAGGCCGAATAAGAACTGTACTTGAGCCATGCTTTCCAATCACATTGTAGGGAACAGTTGCTCCACGCAAAGGAATTTGAACTAAATTTTTCTGAGCGCGATTAGTTGCTTTTGCAATAGCAGCAGTAACTTCACGACTCTTACCCTGAGCTATACCCACCCTACCAGACTTATCACCAACGACAACAAGTGCTGAAAAAGCAAACCGTTTACCACCTTTGGTAACTTTAGTCACACGACGTACGTTTACAACGTAATCAACCATCGTAGGAGTATCTTTTGTTATTTCTTCTTTTAACTGTTCAGCCATTCTTTTTATTCCTTACTAGATTATACTAATCCTAAAATTGTAAGCCGCCTTCACGAGCCCCTTCAGCAAGCGCTTTCACACGACCGTGATAAAGAAATCTACCTCTATCAAAACAGACCTGCTTAATACCCTTTTCAAGAGCACGCTTAGCTAATTCTTTACCCACAATCTTTGCGATTTCAGTTTTTTTAACCTTCGCATCCACCTCTAAGGATGAATAACTAACCAGTGTATGTTGCTGAACATCATCAATAATTTGCGCATAAACATAACGCAAACTTCTAAATATCGAAATACGTGGAAGAGTGCTATCCTGACGTAAACGATTACGTACATGCAAAGCTCTTCGCTTTTTACTATTTTTAATTTTACGGTGAATAGACACGTTTTAATCCTTATTGTTACTAATGAGATTCTTTTATCATCCAGCTTTAGTTTTACCAGTTTTACGAATTACAACATCAGTAGTAAGACGAATTCCTGTACCCTTGTACGGTTCAACTGGACGTAAAAAACGCAACTGTCCACAAGTTTGCCCCAAAAGCTCTTTATCCGTAGACTTGAGAGTTAACAATTGACCTACTTTATCAACTTCAAGCGTAACTCCCTTAGGTAAATCAAAATCAATTTTATGACTATACCCAAGCGAAAATTCAACGATACTTCCTTTAGGAATCGCTTTATAACCAAGACCAACTATTTGAACTTGTTTTTCAAACGGCTTTTGAGCACCTTCAATTTTATTTGCAAGTAAAGCTCTATGCAATCCCCAGAAACATTTGCTTTCTCGAGTTATTTTACGAGGAACAAGCGATACCTCATTGTTTTCATATTTAATTTCTAATACGTCCGGTATTAGATGAGTACCAGAAGCACATTTACCTGTATATTTAATTTCTTGACCATCAATTTGAATTTTAACATCGTTCAATTTTATCGGTCTTCTTCCAACTTTTGACATATGCTTCCTCTACCAAACGGTACAAAGTACTTCCCCGCCTACACGAAGATTACTCGCTTTTGCTTGTTTATCAGTCATAATACCGCGATTAGTAGAAAGAATAACAATCCCTAATCCATTGATTACTGGTTTTAAATTTTTTACTTTAGCATACATGCGTCTGCTTGGCTTACTTACTCGCGTAATTTCATGCATCACAGACTCACCTTGAACATATTTAAAAAAAACTTTCAGCGACTTCTTTAAAAGCCTACCCTCTTGCTCTTCAAATACTTGTACATCTTTGACAAAGCCTTCTTCTTTTAAAATACGTGCTATTTCCGCATTCATCTTTGAGTAATCAGCAACAGCATAAGGACTTGAGACCATAATTCTATTGCGTAAAACTGTAAGAAAATTTCCAATTGTATCTATTGACATTGTAGACCCCTCTCACTACCAGCTTGTTTTCTTAACACCAGGCAATACACCCTGTAAGGCCAATTCTCTAAACATAATACGTGAAAGCTTAAAGAATCCCATATATGCACGAGCACGACCAGTTAACGCACATCGATTACGAACACGAACAGCACTCGAATTACGAGGCAAAGCGGAAAGTTGATCTTGAGCTTCCAAACGTTGCTGCATAGATGAACTTTGACTTTTTATAATCGCTTTCAATGCTGCTCTTTTTTCTTTATAGCGATCAACTAATAAACGACGCCTATTATTTTTTTCAACAGAAGATTTTTTTGCCATGTGTCTTAATACCTATTTTTTATTTGTTTTCAGAGCAAACGGCATGTTAAATCCCGTAAGTAGCGCTTGTGTCTGCTCACCATTTGCTGCAGAAGTACAAATTGTAATGTTCATACCATGCACTTTATCAAAAGAAACTGCTTGAGCTTCTGGGAAAACTGACCATTCCTTAATACCAAGATTATAGTTTCCTGAGGAATCAAATGTAGTTTTTACACCACGAAAATCACGGACATTTGGTAATGCGACATTAATCAAGCGATCTAAAAATTCATACATAACTCTTCGACGTAATGTTACCATCACACCAATAGGCATGCCTTCGCGAATTTTAAAACCAGCAATTGATTTTCTTGCTTTTGTTATGACAGGAGCCTGCCCAGAAATAGAAGCAAGAATCTTACTTACATGTTGTAGTATACGGCTATCATTTACAGCTTCTTTTACACCAACATTCAAAACTATTTTAGAAATTTTTGGAACTTCCATAATATTTTTAAGCGCTAATTTTTTCTGTAAATCAGCACGTAATGTTGTATAATATTTTTCATCAAATCTAGATTTTGCCATTATTATTCCCTTGCATCACCTTTACATAATCTCTTTGCAACGCATGCATACACGAGCAGATGATCCATTTTCTAAAGTTTTTATTCCAACGCGACATGCTTTTTTGCAAGAGCCACAAACAGGCATAATCTTTGAAAGATAAATGAAAGCTTCTTCTTTTTTAATTCGAGAAACTTCCCCTTGCTTACGAGCTTTTAAATGACGAGTAACAATCGCCACTCCCGCCACTTTTACTTTTTCTTTTTTAGGCAAAACGGTAAGAACAATACCTTCTTTACCTTTGTCTTTGCCAGACATTACACGAACCGTGTCATTTTTTCTAATGCGCATCATAATTAATCGACCCCCAACCTACACAACTTCTGCAGCTAAAGAAACGATCTTCGGATACCCCTTATAACCAGGACGAGGACGAAGTTCTCGAGCAACAGGACCGAAAATACGCGACGCTAATGGCTCACCATCTTTAATGATAACGCCAGCGTTTTCACCAAATCGGATATAACTACCATCATCACGTCTAAATTCTTTTCTAGTCCGAACAATAACTACTGTAACAACATCACTCTTTTTTACTATACCGCCAGGAATTGCACTTTTAACAGCGCATTTAATCATATCACCTAAGTACGCATAACGCTTTCTTGTACTTCCAATAACATGGATGCATTGCAAAAGTTTTGCCCCTGAATTATCGGCAACTTCTAAATAGGATTGTTTCTGTAACATAGCTGCTTACTCCAAGTCTTGTTTAATAATAATATCTGAACCAACTCTTTCAATAATTCGAGCTAAATACATATATTTTGTTTTAGAAACAGGACGACCTTCGAAAAATTCAACAACATCACCTACATGAGCTTGTTGAAGAGGATCATGCACTTTATACTTTTTTGTCTTTTTCAAAACTTTACCAAAAACTGGATGCTTAACTGTACGAGTTGTTGTAACAACAACAGTCTTGTCCATTTTGTCAGAAACCACTTCCCCAACAAATAGTTTTTGAGTTTTTATTTTTTTTGCTACGACATCTTTACTCATTATTGTACTCTTTCGCTAGATGATGCATTTTGCTTTTCACCTAAAACAGTCAACCCACGAGCAATGGTACGACGTAACTTTTTAAATTGAGAAACATCTTTTACATGAGATGTAACTAAATTCAAACGAAGACTAAACAACGCTTGACGAAGCTCATCAATATGTTTTTGCAATTCCTCAATCTTCATGTCTCGCAACACTTGAGCAAAATTATGCTTCATTGGTTTGCCCCTCGTTGGTTATTTCTTTAACTACCGATTGTTGCTCTGTAATTTTTTTAACAAATTTTGTCTTTAAAGGAAGCTTTGATGACGCTGTTTTGAAAACTTCACGAGCACGACTTTCAGTGACACCGCTAATTTCACAAATTACACGCCCTCTTTTAACAACCGCAACCCAAAGCTCTGGATTACCCTTACCCTTACCCATACGTGTTTCAGCTGGTTTTTTTGTAACAGGCTTATCCGGAAAAAGACGGATAAAAAACTTACCTTCTTTTTTTAGCTTACGAGACATAGACACACGAATAGCTTCTATTTGCTGCGCAGTGACCCAAGCAGGCTCAATGGCTTCTAATCCAAAATCACCAAAATCAACTGTTCTGCAGCCTTTTGAGAGCCCCTTCATGGTACCTCTCTGTACCTTACGGTACTTTGTTTTTTTAGGCATTAACATAATAATCTCTCTACTACTTTAAACAAAGCTGTATTCACCCTTACTGATCCAAACTTTAACGCCAATAACTCCGAATGTTGTATTGGCTCTTGCAACACCATAATCGATGTCAGCTCTCAGAGTATGAAGAGGAACTGATCCTATTCTAACCCATTCACGACGAGCAATTTCGGCACCATTTAAACGGCCAGAACAACAAATTTTAATACCTTTAGCACCAGCTCTTAAAGCTAAAGCGGATGAACGTTTCATAACTTTTTTATAACTAGAACGTTTTTCTAATTGTTCAGCTATACTTTTAGCTACAAGCATTGCATCTAATTCAGGAGTTTTCACTTCTTGAACAGAAATTTCTATACCATTTTTTTTAATAAGTTTCGCAATACCTTTACGCAATCCATCAATCTCTTGTCCCTTTTTTCCAATAATAAGACCAGGACGAGCAGAATGCAAAATAACGCGAACATTATCTCCAGCTTTTTCAATTTCAACGCGAGCAACTTCAGCATGCTTAAGCTCAGTAGTAATATACTTTCTTATTTGCACATCTTCTAAGAGTTGATCTCCATAATTATTGCCACGAGCAAACCAACGCCCATACCAATCACTATATACACCTACTCGAAACCCGCGAGGGTTAACTTTTTGTCCCACACTAAGCCTCTTTACTCAAACTGTTTTTAACTTCTAAAACAACACTTATATGGCTAAACCGCTTACGCTGAGCAGCCGCTCTTCCCATAGAACCAGGTTTGAAGTATTTAAAAATTTTACCTTGATCAACCCTGATTTCTCTAACAAAAAGATCTCCTATTTCAATCCCCTGCCTGTTTTTTGCATTGGCAGCAGCTGACTGAATAAGCTTTCTGATAGGCACAACCCGCTTAAGGGCTTGTGTCATCAATAACTGTATTGCATACGATACATCTTTCCCACGAACACCTTCAACGTATGGTCGAAGCTTATAAGGAGAAATTGGTATCTGTTTTACTAACGCTTTAAATTGCATAATTGCCTCAAATTCACTGTATTGGTGCTTATTAGTGTACCTAAATTATTCCTTTGCAGCAACCCCAGCTTTACGCTGACCGCTATGCAAACGAAATGTTCTTGTAGGTGAAAATTCACCCAAATAATGCCCAACCATATCTTCAGTAACAAAAACCGAAATAAACTTTTTACCATTATGCACAGCAATCGTCATTCCAACAAATTCTGGAGTTACCATACTTCTGCGTGACCATGTTTTTATTGGTTCACTTTTTTTATCGGTTTTTGCCGCAAGCACTTTTTCTAAAAGTGTTGCATCAACAAAAGGACCTTTTCTCGTAGATCGGCTCATAATCTTTCTCTATTCGTAATGAGTTACGTTATTTTTCTTTTCTCGACTTACGTCTTCTTAAAATACAAGGATTAACCTTTTTACGTGTTCGAGTACCCTTACATCCTTTACCCCAAGGAGTTTGAGGATGAGAACCAGATTTTGAACGACCTTCACCACCACCGTGAGGATGATCAACAGGGTTCATAGCCATACCACGAACAGATGGCCTAAAACCACGCTGACGAGTACGTCCTGCTTTACCCCAACAAATATTTTTGTAATCTGCATTACCCAAAACACCAATTGTAGCCCAACAATCAAGATGAACTAATCTAATTTCACCTGATGGCATTTTCAATGTAGCATATTCACCAGATTTAGCCATCAACTGTGCTGATGTACCAGCACTACGAGCAAACGTTCCACCTTCTCCAGGCCGCACTTCAATATTATGAATAGTGAAACCAACTGGAATTTTTCTCAATGGCATAGCATTTCCAGGCTTTGCTTCAACATCTTGTCCGGATTGTATAGAAGAACCAACTTTTACTGTTTCTGGCAGCAAAATATAAGCTTTAACACCATTCCTGTAAACAACTAATCCAATACGAACATTACGATTTGGATCATACTCAACAGTGGTAACCGTTCCTTCCACATCTCGAACAGATCTTTTAAAATCAATAACTCGATAACTTTTTTGAGCTCCGCCCCCGCGATGTCTTACTGTAATTCTTCCATACGCATTACGACCAGCTTTTCTTTTTAATCCAACAACTAAACTTTTTTCTGGTGTAGTTGTTGTAATATCAGCTGATGACAAAAATGTTTGGAAACGAAGTGAAGGATTTCTAGGTTTTCTTTTTATAATCGTCATGTTTCTTACTCCTGAGCCGCATGTTCACGTTGTTGTTTATCTAAAACCACTGTGCCACCGCCCGCTTGCCCAAATGCATCGATAGAGTATCCCTGTTTAAGCGTAATGATAGCTTTTTTCATAGTACGGCCTTTTACTGGATAACGATTGACAATGCGAGCTTTTGGTTTACGTATTATAATACGGACTTTTTCAACTTTTACGTTAAAAATTTTCTCTAATGCTTCACGAACCATTGGTTTATTTGCATGTACATGTACACGTATTACCAATTGCTGCAAAAGACTATTCATCTTATGAGCTTTTTCTGTAATTACAGGCCCCATAATAACGTCATAAACTGTTAATTTCATAATATTCGCCTCCCATTACTTCCATTGCTCTGACATACTCTTAAATGCATCAATATCTTTTTTGCAAACAACCCAATACTGAGCATCCGCCAAAGCATATACATTTGGAGCATCGAAATAAATTATTCTGACTGAAGGAATGTTAGCAAATGAAGCAATAGTCAAAACATCTGCAGCAGAAAGAAAAACATTCACAATTGCAGTATGTAAATTTCTTTCACGCAATACAGCAAAAGCTTCTCTTGTTTTTGGAATAGAATTAGACATTTCCCAATCCAAAAGCACAAGTCTTTGTTCTTGAAGTACAGTTTTTAATAAATCCCTTGCAACAGCTCTTCTTAAACTTTTTGTAATTTTAATCTTTCTATCACGAGATTGTGGTCCAAAAATAATACCACCGCCACGCCATAATGGAGAAGTTCTAGCACCAGCACGAGCTCGTCCTGTTCCTTTTTGTTTCCATGGCTTCTTATTAGAACCACTTACTTCTGCACGAGTTTTACAACCCACAGTTCCTTGCCTATTATTTTGCAAGAAACCTCTAACGCATGTTGCAAACGCTTCTGGAGCAAGTACATCCTGCACCTCTATGTCAAGACCCAAATCAGCTGGAGTTATAAATTTAGCCCCTACTATTTGTTCTTGATTTTTTGATGCAACTTTTCGGTCACTCATGTCTTACCCCAACCTTTTGCGAACAAACACTAAGGATCCTGATTTGCCCGGTACCGAACCTTTGATCGCAATAGCGTTACTTTCTGTAATTACTTTTATCACTTCAAGATTTTGAATTGTTCGCTTATCAACACCCATATGTCCAGGAAGTCCTTTTCCCTTAATAACGTGTCCACTTTTTGTGAGCGATCCAATCGATCCTGGGCGTCTTCCCATCATGTTACCATGACTATTACCACCACCAGCATAATTATGCTTACGCATAACACCCGCAAAACCACATCCTTTTGTTACGCCAGTAACATCAACAAATTCTCCTGATGCAAAAGACTTGAAAAAATCAACAGCTGCGCCAACAATAACTCCTTCAGGAGCTTGTGTTAAACGAACTTCTCGTACATACAAGAAGTAATGCTTTTTATTTTTCAACCATTCTGGGGCAAATACTTCACCCTCAAAACGTTTTCTTGTTTTTGCAAGCTGAACAGCACAATAACCATCACGTTCTTGAGTCTTAATATCAATAACATACCAAGACGAAACATCGATTATTGTTACAGGAATAACTTGGTTCTCGGAAAAAAGCTGAGTCATCCCAATTTTTTTCCCATAAAAACCACTTACCATGGTGAACCTTCCTCTATTTCTTAAATTTAATCACTCACAACTATTTAATTTCAACATCAACACCAGATGATATTGTTAGCTTCATTAAAGCGTCCATCGTTTGATCTGATGGAGAAACAATATCAAGAATACGTCGATGAGTGGTCAATTCAAACTGCTCACGAGACTTTTTGTCAATATGAGGAGAACGTAACACAGTAAAACAACGTTTTCTATTCGGCATTGGAACAGGACCAACGAGCAATGCGCCAGTCCTCTTTGCTGTCAAACAGATAGTCTTAACTGCCTTATCTAGTAACTGATGATCATATGATTTAAGCGTTAAACGTATTTTTGTTTTTTTCATTTGCAGTTCCTACGCAATGATCTCAGTTACAACACCGGACCCAACTGTTCTACCACCTTCACGAATTGCAAAATGCAAATCTTTTTCCATTGCAATTGATGTAATCAATTCAACAGAAATAGTAACGTTATCACCAGGCATAACCATTTCTCTGCCAGCTTCAAGTGTTACTACGCCAGTAACGTCTGTCGTTCTAAAATAGAACTGAGGACGATATCCTGTAAAAAATGGACTATGACGACCACCTTCTTCTTTACTCAAAACATAAATTTGAGCCTTGAATTTTTTATGTGGCTTAATACTGCCAGGTTTTGCAGCAACCATACCACGTTCAATATCTTCTTTCTTAATACCACGAAGAAGAATACCAACGTTTTCACCAGCAAGTCCTTCAGTCATTGTTTTTTTAAACATTTCAACACCTGTAACAGTTGTTTTGAAAAGTTTACCTAAACCAATAAGCTCAATTTCTTCACCAATTTTAACTTTACCACGTTCAATTCGACCAGTTGCTACTGTTCCACGACCAGAAATAGTAAACACACCTTCAATAGGCATTAAGAAATCTTTGTCAATATCACGAGCAGGTGTAGGAATAGCGGTATCAACAGCTTCCATTAGTTTTAAAATTGAATCAACGCCTGCTTGTTCACCGCTCAACGCTTTTAATGCTGAACCACGAACAACTGGAATAGTTGCGCCAGGAAAATCATACTTAGTCAAAAGTTCTCTGATTTCTTCTTCAACCATATCAACCATGTCAGGATCATCAACCATATCAACTTTATTCAAGAATACGACAAGGGCTGGAACACCAATATTTTTTGCCAATAAGACGTGTTCTTTTGTTTGAGGCATAGCACCATCTGCTGCTGAAACAACGAGAATTGCGCCATCCATTTGAGCTGCACCTGTGATCATGTTTTTAACATAGTCAGCGTGACCTGGACAGTCAACATGGGCATAATGACGATTTACAGTTTCATATTCCACGTGAGATGTTGCAATGGTAATACCACGTGCTTTTTCTTCTGGAGCATTATCAATTTCATCAAATGCTTTGAATTTTGCCATACCACGATCAGCTAAAACTTTTGTTATAGCTGCAGTTAAAGTTGTTTTACCATGATCAACGTGACCAATTGTACCGATATTAATATGCGGTTTTTTACGTTCAAATATATCTCTTGCCATGTCTAACTCCTGACAATTTCTTAAATTTACCTACTTTATTTCTTACCCAAAACTTCTTCTTCAACGTTCTTTGGCATCTCACGATAACATTCAAATTCCATTGAATAACTTGCACGACCCTTACTCATCGAACGAAGAGTTGTTGCATAACCACCCAACATTTCTCTAAGAGGAACTTCTGCACGAATCATTTGAATTTTATTTTTTTCTTCCATTCCCAATATTCTACCACGACGAGAATTTAAATCACCCATTACGTCGCCTAGATAATCTTCTGGAGTCTCAACTTCAACCTTCATTATTGGTTCAAGTAAAACAGGAGAAGCTTTTTTCATGCCATCTTTAAATGCCATTGCTGCCGCTATTTTAAATGCAATTTCAGAAGAATCGACGTCATGATACGAACCATCAAAAGCTATAGCCTTAACATCAACTACAGGATATCCACCAAGTGCACCATTTGAAACTGCCTCTAAAAGACCTTTTTCAATTGCAGGAACAAATTCTCTAGGAATAGAACCACCAACGAGTTTGTTTTCAAATAAAAAACCTTGACCCCTTTCACGAGGCTCAAGTTTTAACCACACGTGACCATATTGACCACGACCACCTGATTGTTTGATATATTTTCCTTCAACTTCAACAGGTTTTTGAATGGTTTCCTTATAAGCAACTTGTAGTTTACCAGGCTCAACTTCAATTTTATGCTCACGACGAAGACGATCAATTTGAATTTCAAGATGCAACTCACCCATACCAGCAATAACAGTTTGACCCGTTTCTTCGTTATAAGCCAATCTGAATGAAGGATCTTCCTGAGCCATTTTACGAAGAGCTAAGATCATTTTTTCATAATCGCCCTTATTTTTTGGCTCAACTGAAGATGAAATAACTGCTACAGGAACGTCAATTTTTTCAAGCAAAATTGGATGTTTTTCATCAGCCAAAGAATCACCTGTTTTGATATCTTTCAAACCTACAAACGCCGCAATATCACCTGCATCAACTGACTCAATTTCTTCACGCTTATTAGAATGCATTCTAATCAAACGACTTACACGTTCTTTAGTACCAGTGGTTACATTTTTAACGTATGAACCTGACTTCAGAGTTCCAGAATACACCCTTACGAATGAAAGTGTTCCAACAAATGGATCTGTCATAATCTTAAACGCCAATCCCGAAAACGGCTCACTAATATCAGCTTTTCTGATCAGTTCTTGATCAGAGATAGGATCTTTTCCAACAATAGCAGGAACATCTAAAGGAGACGGCAAATAATCAAGCACAGCATCAAGCATAGCCTGAACGCCTTTATTTTTAAAAGCTGAACCACAAAATGCAGGGAAAACTTCACGCTTAATAACACCTTTTCTCAAAGCTGTTTTGATTTCTTCGATATCAAGATCTTTTCCATCAAGGTAACGTTCAGCTAAATTATCATCAAAATCACATGCACGTTCAATAATTTTTATACGCAATTCAGCTATTTGATCAGCATACTCTGGAGACGCAGGAACCCATTCTACCAATGTTCCTCTATCTTCTTCTTTAAAAATAGCCATTGTTGAAGTTAATACATCAACAATGCCCCTAAAATTTTCAGAAGAACCAATAGGAATTTGCATTGCAATAGCATGACCATTCAAACGACCATTAATATCTTCAACAACGCGGAAAAAATCTGCGCCAACACGATCCATCTTGTTAACAAAAACAATAGAGGGAACATTATAACGAGTTGCTTGCCGCCAAACCGTTTCGGATTGAGGCTGAACACCAGCAACACCACAAAAGACAGAAATCATACCGTCTAAAACACGCAATGAACGCCCAACTTCAATAGTAAAATCTACGTGACCCGGCGTATCAATAATGTTGACACTATAACCTCTCCAGTTACAAGTAATAGCAGCGGCTTGAATCGTAATTCCACGCTCTTTTTCTTGCTCCATCCAGTCCATGATAGCTTCGCCTTCATGAACTTCACCAATTTTGTGAGAAATACCAGTATAAAACAGAATACGCTCAGTAACCGTAGTCTTACCCGCATCAATATGCGCGGCGATACCAATATTTCTATGTTTTTTTAAATCCAGTGCCATTACTTATTCCCCTTAATTACCAAACGTAATGTGAAAACGCACGGTTTGCTTCTGCCATACGATGAACATCAGCTTTTTTCTTAACAGCAACGCCACGACCATCATGAGCTTCAAGTAATTCTTGAGCCAAACGAAGCCCCATTGTTTTATCCGAACGAGATTGAGCGGCCGTAATAAGCCAACGAATTCCAAGAGCATTAGCACGATCTGGTCGAACTTCTACAGGAATCTGATAAACACTACCACCCACACGACGAGGACGAACTTCAATAACTGGAACGACGTTTTCAAACGCACGTTCAAACATTTTAAGTCCTTTTTCCTTATCGCCATTATTTTTTTTAACCAAAACATCAAGCGCATCATACACTATTGTGCGAGCGATACTCTTTTTACCTTGCTTCATAACAACATTGATAAATTTTTGGATCAAAGGTGAACCAAACTTCAAGTCGACGCCGATTTCTCTTTTGAGATTAACTGATTTTCTACGAGGCATAGCTCAATCCTTATTTAGTAGTACTTTTTGGACGTTTAGCACCGTACAAGGAACGAGACTGCTTTCTGTTTGCAACTCCAGCAGTATCAAGTGCCCCACGGACAATATGATATTTAACACCAGGTAAATCTTTTACCTTACCACCCCGTATAAGCACTACAGAGTGTTCTTGAAGATTGTGTCCTTCTCCAGGAATATAAGCTGTTACTTCCATTCCTGTTGACAATTTAACACGCGCAACTTTTCGTAACGCAGAGTTTGGTTTTTTAGGTGTTGTAGTAAACACACGCGTACAAACTCCTCGCAACTGAGGACAGCTACGCAATGCAGGGCTTTTGGACTTATCTTTACTTTTCTTCCGCCCAAAACGACAGAGTTGATTTATTGTAGGCATACCTTCTTATTCCTAATAGTTACAGATTAATAAAGGACAAAACTTTTCCCTTGGCTTTCCCCGCATATTTTTCTGAGAGAAACCACTCATACAGTAGATTTTAACGGGATTTCATTTAAAGGTCTGTCGATAGTTTACCCTCTCTGTAATTTTTTTCAAGGGAAACAACGCAGACAAAGAAAACTCTCTGTCAACCAATTTAAACATTAATTTCGCTAACTACTGATTTACGGCTTATTTTCAAAAAAAACAAGCTTCGCAACCCCCCATCCATCATAGACGGGTCGAATGTTCCTTGCTAGAGTAATGACTGTCATAGTGTATATATCTATTTTATCAGCCACAAAGGAGCTTATTATGCTACCACAGGGAACATGGTTTTTCCAAAATCTTCCTTTTATTATAGCAGGAATTACAGGACTAGGAAGCGTCATCGCATTTCATGAACTTGGGCACTTTATTTTCTGCAAACTCTTTAACGTCCATGTACCCACTTTTTCTATTGGATTTGGACCACAAATTATAAAAAAGAAATGGGGCGAAACCACTTTCACTTTATCACTTATCCCTATAGGAGGATATGTAGAAGCAGAAATGGGACAAACTGAATCAATTTCAAAAGACCGATATATGGACTCTAAGCCCTATTGGCAAAAAATGTTTATAGCGTGCGGTGGAATATTTTTTAACCTTATTTTTGGCTTTGTAATTCTTTTTGGCCTGTCACTTTCAGGCATTCCTGCAAACCCTTTTTTAATACACAATGGCTCTTACACCATTAAAAAAATTATGCTCGATTCGCCCGCACAAAAAGCTCATCTTGAATCGGGAGACGAGCTTTTAACAATTAATGGTATTTCCGTTACTGGCCACATCAACAAATTATTTGAAGCACTCGCTCCTTTGGCTGAAAAAGAAGCCATTATTACTTTTAAGCGAAATGGAATTGAACAATCAACTTCCACCATAATTGGTTCACGAGACGCAAAAGGAAAAACTCAGGGAATTCTTGGTATTGAAGAATTTTCATTTCCATCACTTGCTCCAATTTCATTTGTAGGAGCAATTAAACAGAGCTTTAAACTAACATTAGAACTTATTAACGCAACGGTAACAGGTCTTATGCAAGCCTTTAAGAAAAAAAGCACTCAAAATCTTGCAGGCCCCTTAATGATGATATCTTTGACAATTGCCAGCGCAGGGCAAGGCATCAAACTATTTCTTATATTTTTAACCCTAATCAGCATCACCCTTGCCGTTATTAATGTTATTCCTCTTCCTATTTTAGATGGGGGAAGAATTTTCACTTATACTTTGGAAGCAATTATTCAACGACCACTCCCTGAACAATTTAACGTTGGAATGCATTATTTCAGCTGGATATTAATGATTTTTCTCTTTGTATACCTAACTATCAAAGACCTAGGAAATCTCTTCTTTTAATTGATTTTCTCAACTAAGTATTTTAACTAAAAAATAAGCCCCGAAAACTCGGGGCTTTATTTTATTAAAAATGTAGTTCAAAACTAAACAGCTGAATTTGCCGTTGTAAATTGAGCTGCATGTGGGTGTTCTGTCCCAACATACACTTTCAAATTTCTGATCATGCGAGCATTCAAGATGTTATCAGCCATCATGCCTTCAACAGCATGCGTAATAATACGAGTTGGAAACGTCGACATTACATGCTTTGCTGTAACTTCTTTTTTACCACCCATCCAACCAGTCACACGTTGATAGATCTTACCTTCAAGCTTATTTCCGGTAAGAACAACTTTTTCAGCATTGATAATAACAACATAGTCACCATCAGCTGAGTGAGGCGTATAGGTCGGTTTGCCCTTGCCACGCAAAAGATCTGCCACTTCAGTCGCTAATCTTCCTAGAATTTTACCTTTAGCATCGATTAAATGCCAACGAGGTTCTGCATCTTCTTTGCGCAAATTGAACATTTTATTCATGTCGATAGACATACCATTACCCTTAAACTTTAATTTTTCGAAACTATCTTATTTATACAAAATGAACGGATTCTTATACAATACGCGAAAACTACAATACGGTCAAATCCAAAAACCTTTCCCAGTAGCTTTTATAGCTCGTCATCATCTCTTTGAGCTGCCGCCATAATAGCCTCAATCTCCGTACTATCTTTTGTAATTCCATCAGTTAAGCACATAGAACCCTCTTCCACTATCCAGTACATATCCTCAATTCTAATACCAAGGTTTTCTTCTGAAAAATAAAGCCCTGGTTCAATAGTAATCACATCACCCACCTGAAGAGGTTTTTTAACGTCACCAACATCATGGACATCAAGCCCCACAAAATGACCTATTCCATGCGGAAAATAGTCTGAAACTCCATGCTCAGCAAAAAATGCCTTTGCTATATGATGCAATGATCTCTTTGGATAATCTGAATTATTTAAATACATACCCGGCCTTGCATGATCTGCCACATGAGCCTGAGCTTCAAGAACCATCGTATACACTTGTTTTTGACGTTTGCTGTATGTTCCTGAAACAGGATAAGTTCTCGTAACATCGGCTGCATAATGACTATACGAAGCCCCAATATCAACAACAACCAGATCGCCCGCTTTCATAACATCTGCATTATCAACATAATGCAACACAGTACTATTTTTGCCACTACCAACAATGCTTGGAAAGGCATTAACCGCTTTACCCTGTGTAAAAATATAATCAATTGATGCTTGAACTAATGCTTCTTCAACTCCTGGCTCTATTGTTTCTACTGCCGCTTCCTGAGCCGCTGCAGTAATCTCAATTGCACGATACATATGTTCAAGTTCTTGCATTGATTTTTTTCTACGTATCTCTCCAATTAAGTAAGAAATATCTATCAGTTGCTCTTCTAAACCCGGAACATACTGACAAAGTTGTCTGATAACCCATAAACACTCATTATCAATTGACGAAAGAGGAGTAAAAAGATACTGACCAGAACTCACCAATTTTTGCAATTGAGCAACAACCTTTTCAACCGATTCTTTAGTAAAAAATGGCCCAAAAGAATACCCAGAAACCTCTTTCCCCATGAGTACAACTTCAGAAACACCAACAGCTTCCATCGTTTCTTTTGTTTTTTTATTAGGCAACCAAACAGATCGTTTAACCGTATAACAAGGTTCATACAACACAGGAACACCATCTAATGGCTGCATAAAAATGATCGCTGGTTCTAAAATTCCTACAAAGTAATAAAACGAACTATCTTGAAAAAAAGGCTCACGATCGCGCTCAAAACCTGCTGAAAACAAAATCGTACCTTTTTTACCTGGATACGTATGAACTATCTTTTCAATAAGTTCTTTACGACGCACCGGTCGCACCATCAGTTCTTCCAACATCTTACTATTCATCTAAGATCCTTTCTTTATAATTTAAAAAAGGCGTCGCTCTGCAAGAGCCTTATATACTGTCAACTTATCTAAGCCTTCAAGTACCGCTCCTACTGGCATTCCACGAGCTAGGCAAGACACTTTTATACCAGTTTCTTTGAGTTTGCGAGCAACATACATCGCAGTTGCTTCACCTTCAGGAGTCTGATTAGTTGCTAAAATAATTTCGGTTACCGTACTACCCTGAACTCTTTTAACCAAAGCATCTATTGAAAGATCTTCTGGCCCAACACCTTCAAGTGGGCAAATTGTTCCGCCAAGAACATGATACAATCCCTTGTATCCTTCTGTTTTTTCAATTGCCATAAGTTCTTGCCAAGTTTCAACCACGCAGATCAATGCATGATCACGAGACTGATCATCACAAAAAACACAAGGTTTTTCACGTTCTTTCCATACACAACAAATTGGGCAAAGAATGATATTTCGTTTTGCTGCCAAGAGGGCTAAACAAAATGAATCTATTTTTTTTTGATCACTCAACAAAAAATAGGTTGCCACCCGATACAAATTTTTAGAAGCAAGATACGGAACCTGCTGCAATGCCTTGCATAAATGAGCTAACGTTGGAAGTTTATGAATCATGCATCAATCGCTTTTTGCAATGCTGTCTGAAGCACGTGAAGACCAATATTAGCAACAATACAAAGACATAATCCTGCTGCCAAATTAGAAGTAAGTGCAAACATCACAATTGCCATAATAAATGCTCCAATATTTTGTCTAGCAGATTTACCACCCATGGCACCACTCAACAAGAAAAATACTGTCATCAAAAATGGTAGTACATAATAAGGGTCTGCTGCAGATAAATCTTTTATCCAAAAAACAAATGGCGCTCTATACAGCTCTAATGAATTACTAAGCCCACTTTGCAATGCAACTAAAAATGGAATCGGTAAAAGTGCTGTTAAACAGCCACCAAGAGGAAGCCCATCTTTTTGCATAAGCTCCATACGAGCAGCATCAAGAGCCTCTTTGTTATGTTTATATTTTTGTTGAAGATATTCCATCTTGCGTTGATATTCTTGAAGACGCTTCATTTTTCGAGCACTACTCCAAGTAAATGGCAATAAAATAAGCTTTAAAAGCAAAGTAACAAGCAAAATTGCAAAACCATAATTATGAACAATTCCATTAACCCATCTCAAAAATTTGAGTAACGGTTTTGCTATAAAACCAAAAAATCCATAATCAAAAACTTTCTCTAAACGCGAATCAACAAGTCCCATTGCAGCAGCCTGTTTTGGACCGCAATAAAATGATACTGACCAGGTCGTTTCTTCTTGAATTTCACCACTTTCTAGAATAGCAAGCAACCGCTTATCAACGTCTTTGAAATACCCACGTTGAGTAAAATGCTGAGGGTCAGCAGTCATTGCATACACAAAATACTTATCTTCAACCCCAAACAAAATTGGCTGTGCATACTGCATCGAATTAATTTTTTTCTGAGTAATCTTAGAAAAATCATCTTTTTTACTCAAAGCAAATCCATCAAGAACCTCATCTTCACCAAGGCCCTTTAAAACTGGTGAAGGCCAAAGCAACCGCACTTTTGTCGTTGCATGAGGTTTAACCGTTAATTTCAAATCAATTTGTTGTTTATCTTTATGTACAAAAAATTGCTTTTGAATATCCGCACCATGACCAACATGTTGGTAAGAAATAGTATGCCCTATCTCTGTTTCTTCAACTCCTGCAAGTTCATAATGGTAAGGGGTCTTATCATCAAGTGCTACCAAAAATGCTTGCTGTTCGCGCTCTTGAGCATTATCTGCTGCAAGAATAACAAACTCCTGCATATCTCCATCCATATTTCTAAGATACGTAAGATCTGAAAGCGCTCCACCTTTATTACTAAATTTCATATGAGCGTACGGCAACTTCAAAGATGTTATCTCTTCTTTATGATCATGCTCCTGTGCAAAAAGAACTTCTAGATGCAGCTCCTGTTGCTCCTCCTTAATCTGAACTTTTCGATTTGAAAGATACATCTGTAACCCAATTTGAACTCCCAATGAAAAAAGTATTAATCCAAACAATAATGGCTTATTCATGCACAATTCCTCAACTTACGAATCATAATTTATAGACTTTAGATGCTCAAGAATACCACTAAAGATCTATCTCCGCTACCATATTATAGAGCTTATTTTGTAAAAATTTACATAAAGTAACAGTTCAGCTATAACAAAGCAGAAGCTTTTACAGGTTATTTTTAAAGGAGAATAAGAGATGAAAATGCAAAAAAAACAGTTTCGCATTGGTGAACTTGCAAAAAATCTTGGGGTTGAACAGTTTGTTATTAGATTCTGGGAAAAAGAATTTAATGTTACCGGAAGCCGCTCTGAAGGAGGCCAAAGATTTTATGAAAAAAAAGATTTAGAAAAATTTCAATCCATAAAAACATTACTCTATGAACAAGGTTTTACTATTGCTGGAGCAAAAAAGCAGTTCAAAAAAAATGACACTTCTATCATTGGGTCACATCGAACTGTTATTGAAGAAAAAAAACCTTCATCTACTTCAAAAATTCAGTTACAAAAAATTCTTTCTTTACGTGAAAAAATCATCTCTTTAAAAGAGATTCTTTCAGCTTGAATTTTTACATCTATCGTTATTTTTGCTATACAATAGCGTATTGATTAATTTTATAAGATGGTCGCAAAACTATGTATACCAAGGAAAAACATATTCATTTTGTCGGAATAGGCGGCATAGGAATGAGTGGAATCGCAAAAATACTTTCAGAACGTGGCTATATCATTTCTGGTTGCGATCCACAATGCACACAAAAAAGTATTCTTGATTTGCAAAAAATAGGCTGTCTTATAGAAGTCGGTAACAATGGTTCTTTATGCCACGATCAAACTATTGATACCGTTGTATACTCATCCGACGTACCAACTTCTCACCCTGAATTAGTACGAGCTCGTACTCGCGGTATTACCACCATAACTCGTGGCGTTATGCTCGCCGAACTGACCCGAACAGCCTACACCATCGCAGTTGCTGGATCTCATGGCAAAACAACGACAACATCTTTACTCTCCCATATTTTCATAACTGCTAAACAAGACCCCACTATTGTAATTGGTGGCTATTTACATAGTATAGAATCGAACGCCCGTAATGGTAATGGGCAATTTTTAATAACAGAAACTGATGAAAGCGACCGATCACTTCTTCACCTATTTCCAACACTATCCATACTTACCAACATCGATAGAGAACATTTAGGAACCTATAAAAATTTACATGATGTCACTGAAACATTCCGTCAATTTTTACAAAAAACACCCTTTTATGGAAATGCCATAGTTTGTATCGATGACGCACAAATTAGATCTCTTTTACCGTTAGAATCAGTTTCAACAACTACTTATGGATCATCACCTGATGCAGATTGGAGCTTTAACAATCTATCACTTGAATCTGATCATTCTTGTTACCAATTACTACACAAAAATCTTCCTTTGGGACTTATTACACTATCTATCCCTGGAATACATAATGTTTTAAACAGTCTTGCTGCATGTGCTGCTGCCTACAAAGCGGGAATTTCATTAGAAATAATTGCACATGCTTTACAAACATTTACAGGAGTAGATCGTCGATTCACCCTTAAAGGAACATTTCAAGGTGCTGAAATTTTTGATGATTACGGCCATCACCCTACTGAAATTCAATGTACTGTTGCTGTTGCGCGTAAACGAGTAAAAAATAAATTAATTCTGGTATTTCAACCCCATCGCTACAGCCGAACAAAAACACTCTGGAATGATTTTGTTCAACTTCTTGCAACAGTTCAAGCTGATCACATCATTGTAACCGATATTTACGCTTCAAGTGAAAATCCCGTTGATGATATAACTGGTCACAATCTTTATAGTGACGCTCTTAAGCTCAATCCACATGCACCAGTTTTCTATATTTCTTATGATTCTGATTTTACTTTGCTCCAGCAACATCTTGCTTCACTGGTATGTGAAGGAGACCTTATTTTGCTGCAAGGAGCCGGAAATATTAATAAACTTGCTTCTAAACTACTGACCTCTTTAAAATAAGCTTATTTTTTAGTAAAAAAATCCTCTCACCTCTATTTTCTTGATTTTACATATTTTCTATTTGTATATTTATATTAGAAGTCTCAATTAATGTAATTGAGCCTAAAATTCTTTAAATACAGGTCTTTTAGACCAAAGGAGATTATATGAAGAAAATATCAATAGGTTTATTTACGATTATTTTACTTTCAATAACTGGAGCCGGAAACGTTAATGCAAAAGGAGGAGGTAAAACCTTTGGTGCTTCTCTTGGGGGTTCATTTTTAGGTTCTTACATCGGATCAAGTGTAGCAAATTCCTCAAATAACAATTCATCGTCGTCTGCTTCTGCTGATAATGATAATGCTGCTTACAGAAACCTTGATCTTGAAAATGATCGTCTTAATAAAAAATTAAAAAAAGCTTATGACATGATTGATTCACTAGAAGACCAAGTACAAGCACTCAAGAAAAAAGAAGATAGCCTCAATGAGCAATTGAGAATGGCACGCAAAGAAATTAAAAATTTAGAAACTAACGTTCAAACATTACAAGGACAACTCAAAAAATCATCTTCACAGTCGTCTAATAAAACTATGAATCAAGGTTCTATGAAAAACAAATCGTTAATGCAACGCGTAGAAACTGATGTTGATCAAGATATTATGAATATCGAAAAAGATTTATAACAGTCAATCCAACATCGCATAACGCTATGGCGGATTAATTTGGGGAAATGGAGAAAAACTAAAGCAGAAAGAACCCCGCGTATACCCTCTTTCTGCTTGCCTAATTTAATGGAGAACAGTCATGAAGTTACAAAAAAATATACCCTTTCTTCTCGTTCTGCTGACATCAATTGGATTAATGAATAATGATCTTATAGGTCACGGAGGCGGTGGTCATGGCGGTGGCGGTGGTCACGGTGGCGGTGGACGCGGTGGCGGTGGACGCGGAATGGGTGGCGGTGGTGGTCATGCTGCTGCAGCTCATGGAGGTCACGGTGGCGGTGCAGCTCACGGACACGGCGGTGGAAGTCACGCTGGTCATGGCGGTGGTCACGATGGTCACGATGGTCACGGTGGTCACGATGGTCACGATGGTCATGGTGGTCATGGTGGTCACGATGGTCATGGTGGTCATGGTGGTCATGGTGG
>CANNMA010000002.1 GCA_947505805.1 bacterium | reverse complement strand
GTTATGAGAAAAAAATGCAGCTGTAAAAATGATACTTGCTACAACAAGTCCTGTAATTATAGACCAAAAACTAGTTCGTCTTAGCACATTAAATGAGGCATTCATGCAATACTCCAAAAATAGAAAAATTATAGTTTTTAAGAATAATTCTTTTTGTGATGATTAGCAAAAGTACATTTTTAGAACGTGTTAGCCTTTTAGCTCTTATCAATAGTATCGAATGAAAAATGAACTGTTGCAGAAGAAGAACGTAGCGGGCTTGATGTAGTTGTAAGAGGTGATGCTACGACAGCTAAAGAACGAGTTTTAAGGATTGGCATTAAGGCAACTGGGCATGATGCAGATCTGCTATTAGATTGCGCATCCATAGAAGTTGCTGATGCAGATCTACTTCTTGGTTTTGCAGCTGGTTGGTTTTTCCACTTTTCATTAAATAGTTCTAATAGTTTTGTGTATCGATCAGCTTCTTCTGCATCCCTAAGAGCTCCACCTTCGCGGCGTTTTTTTTGTTCAAAGTTGAGGATTTCAAGAGCTATTTGTTTAGGATGTAGTTTTTCGCGAATACGTTCAAGGCCTTTTGGAGTTATACGACCATCTTTTTTTGCATTTGTCCAATCAGTTGTGATTGTTTCTGCAGCTTTTTTAAAATGTTTTTCATAGCATTCTAATTCTCGTAGTGTCATTTTTTCTATTTCTGCAAATGGCGAAGGCTCGCTCTGTTTTGCTGGTGACATAGATGATGGAGTTATTGGTGATTCGGCTGCAAAAAGAGCACTAGAAAGTATAAACATGCTTAATAAGTATTTCATAAAAATCCTTTAAAATAAAATAAGGTAAAAATATTAATAATAAATAAAAAGCATAGAATCTTTTTTACTGTTTGTAAATGTTATGACGGAAAGGCTTTTAAGTAAGTACTTTTATTATTTGAATTATCCAGCAACTATTTTTGTTCTATGGTTTGATCCGGGCTATCATCAAATAAACTGAGAAGTTGATAGACAGAAGAAAATGCTTTGATACTGGTACTTGTTGTTTTTTGTCCTGCCGCAACAAATATTTTTTTGATTCCAAATTTTTGAGCTTCTTTTAATTGGGTTTCTATACCATTAATTGGTTTGAGTGCTCCTGTAAGGCTTATTTCAGCAAGTGCCATTGATTTTTCTGGTAGGGCTTGCTGAAAATAACTTGAAAGAAGTGCAAGTGCAATTCCAAGATCTGATGAGCTTTCAGTAAGTTTTATGCCACCACTTACTTTTACAAAAATATCTTGAGAGCTGAATTTGATGAATAAATATTTTTCTAAAATAGCGGCAATAAGTACAACTCGCTTATGATCAAGTCCTGTTACTACTCGTTGAGGAACTCCAAATTTTGATTGAACTACGAGCGCTTGAATTTCAAGAAGTAGCGGTCTTGACCCTTCTAAGCAACTGACCAGTACTGCTCCTGCCGCTGCTGTTGATTCGCTTAAAAGAAATTGATTAATGTGTGGAACTTCTTCCATACCTTTTTCAGTCATTGAAAAAAAACCAAGTTCATGAAGTGCGCCAAAACGATTTTTAACGCTTCGTAGGATACGGGTATGCCAGCGATCTTCACCTTGTAAATAAAAAACTCCGTCGACCATATGTTCTAATGTTTTTGGTCCTGCCATATGACCTTCTTTGGTAATGTGACAGGTGATAATAACTGCAATGCCATGCTCTTTTGCAAGGCGCATAAGGGCGAATGAGGTTTCTCGAAGTTGTCCAACAGTTCCCGGAAAGGTTTGTGTTTCAGAAAAGAAGCAGTTTTGAATGGAGTCAATAATAATGATATCTGGCTTGCGTTCTTGAGAAGTATGAATAATGCCTTCAATATTTGCTTTATCTGAAAACAAAAGTGAATCATGAATACTATCAATTCGCATTGCACGATTTTTAACTTGTTCAAGTGATTCTTCTGATGAAAAGTAAAAAACAGAATAATTGTTTGCTAACTTATGTGCTACATGTAAGAGCAAAGTAGATTTTCCAATTCCTGGGTCTCCTGTCAAAATTAATAAAGACCCTGGCATTATCCCTCCACCAAGCACATTGTCCCATTCAGCTATTCCAGAAAGCATTCGTTTTTGTTCGGAAAATTCAATTTCATGAAGCGTTTTGAGTGGTAGCAATTCTCCCGTTGCTGTTCTAGATGTTCCTGTTTTTTTCCCACCAAGCACAGGACTAAAATGTGCTTTTTCTTCAATAAAACTATTCCATTCATTACATGAAGGACAGCATCCTAACCATTTGATAGAGCTATGCTGGCAGTTTGAACAGGAAAAACTTACAGAGTTTTTTGCCATAGAGGCTTCTTATCAATGACGTGACATGAACGACAGCGAGCTTGATATGATTCTTGAGCGCCTGGTTTTATAATAGGATCATCAAATTTTGCTGGTTCATTGTTTACAATTCGTTGTGTTAGGTAAGCATCATTTCCGCATAGTACGCAGATGGCACTTAACTTGGTTACCGTATCAGCAATAGCCATTAACAATGGGATAGTACCGAATGGAACTGCTTTAAAATCAAGGTTAAGGCCTGTGACAATAACTCGCTTGCCTGAGTCGATGAGGTCACAAATAATATTCACAAGATCAGCTGAAAAAAATTGAGCTTCATCGATGCCAATTACGTTATGAGTAGTTGTTATAAAATTCATCATTTGTTCAGGTGACTGAATGGTTACCGCCTGAAATGATGTTCCATTATGGGAAGCAATTTTATGGGAAGGTGTTCGTGTATCAATGCCTGGATTGAATGAAATAACAGATTGCTGACCAATTTGTGCGCGACGTAATCGGCGAATAAGCTCTTCTGATTTTCCTGAAAACATTGGCCCACAGATAACTTCAAGGAATCCTTTTTTTGGTGATGAGCTATACATATAATCCTTTTGAAAAAAATAAGATTTATTCAATTTGTAAACAATGTTTTCCTAGTATACACTAGCCAAAAATATCGTATACACATTATCAGCAAAAGGTAGTATCTCATGTCTAATCAGACATTGTTTAATCATGATTCTCATAGAGCTAAAGAACAACCATTGACGGGAAAAATTTCTGTAGAAGCGCCCTATTTAATAGTTGAACAATCGCTTGCGTTAGATGGGCAATTATTTTTGTCAGGCGCAAAAAATGCAGTGCTTGTTATTATGACTTCACTTATTTTATCGCGTGGTATTTCTATTTTACGCAATGTTCCTGCTTCTGATGATGTGTTTCAAATGATTAAGCTTTTAACAGAGTTAGGAGCTTGTATTACTTTTGATGAACGGGATAATATTTTAGAGGTTGATACTCGTAAATTGGATGGGTACAGAGTTAGCCCTGATATTATGAAAAAAATGCGTGCATCAGTACTTGTTATGGGGCCACTTCTTGCTCGGTTTGGAAAAGTTGAAATAGCTTTTCCAGGAGGAGATGTTATTGGTGAACGACCAGTTGATTATCATTTAAAAAATTTTGAAAAAATGGGCGTTACGGTTGAACAGCATGGAGATCTTTTAACTGCATATGTAAACCATCTACAAAGTAGAAACTTACTCCTTGAGTATCCTTCTGTTGGCGCAACAGAAAACCTTTTAATGCTTGCAGTACTTACTCCAGGAACAACTAAAATTATTAATGCTGCGCTTGAGCCAGAAGTATTTGATCTTATTGAGTCATTACGTTCCATGGGAGCGCGCATTTCAATAGAAGTACCAGCGACATTAGTGATTGAAGGAGTTGATCAGCTTCTTCCTGCTGATCACACGGTAATGTTTGACCGTATGGAAGCTGGACCGCTTTTACTGGCAGGAGCTATTACTGGTGGGTATGTACATCTTCCTCAAGCACCGGCCCATACGATGGGTTTATTTCTGATTAAATTACAAGAGATGGGGCATACGATTTTAATTGGAAAAAATGGTATTGGAGTCAAAATTCGTGCAACCAAAAATCCGCGCGCAGTTTCAATAAAAACTGCTCCTTATCCAGGCTATCCGACCGATTTGCAGGCACCATTAATGGCTGCTCTTGCGATGGCTCAGGGGGTTTCAAAGGTACAAGAGACGGTGTATGAAAATCGTCTTATGCATGCTCGGGAGCTTGTAAAAATGGGAGCTCAGATTGAAATAGCATATGACACGGCAACTATTCGTGGAGTTGAAGAGCTGTATGGGGCTCATGTAATAGCAAGTGATATTCGTGCTTCATGTTGTTTAGCGCTTGCAGGGTTAGTTGCTAAAGGGCAAACCACTATTTCTGGTGTTTATCATTGGAAACGCGGTTACGATGGCTTAGAAAATAAGCTTCGGCAGCTTGGGGCTTCAATCGTTTTACGAGAATGATTTTAAATAGATGATTGCGTTTCAAATGCTCCAGCAAGCTCCGAAAGTTCTTTAGTGATTTTTGCTTGTCGCATTTTATTAAATTGTAACTTCATACTATCAAGAAATTTGTTTGCATTTCTGGTTGCATTATCCATTGCAATAAATCGAGCTGATTGTTCTCCTGATAATGAAAAAAACAATAAAGAATACAGGTTAACGTGTAATTCAGTTTTCATAATTGTTTCTAAAATTATTTCAGGACTATGAGACCATGCATAATCGCCACATTCGGAGGATGATTTTTTATGGGTATAGTTAAACGGAATTAATTGGGTCTCTCTATATTCATGGGATAAGAATGTTTTTGGCCAGTTACTAACTGCTTTTACATCTGTGTAGCCATTAATTTCATCAAGAAGTTTTTGAGTGACAGAACTAATATTTGATAATTTGAGTTCAGGAAGTAACCGTTGATGATGTATATGGAGGTTTTTAAGATAATCATCAATTTTTTTTCCAAGTACAATTAGATGCATATCTTCTGATTGTAATTTTCGTAAATGTGTATGTATCCAATGAATTATGGTTGTATTGTAACTTCCACAGAGCCCTTTTTGTGATCCTATAAGTATGATTAATTTTTTGCCATGTATGCTTACAGGGGTTTGTAGGGCGCTTTTTTCTGGAAGATGTGCATACAGCTCATCAACTGTTTTATGAAGTGCATGGGTATAATCATTTACAAATTTTGCTTCTTTATGCATACGGGTATGAAATGAACGAGAGATAAGTCGCATAGCGCTTGTAATTTTTTTAATGGTTGTAACCGCTTTTATTCGTTGGGCAAGATGAATGAGCTGCGACATAGTTTTTCCTCTTACTGCTATAAAACATATTAGGTTCAAGAATACTTGGTCTTGCTCTACTTTTCAACGTTTTCAGTCGCACCACAGTTCTTTAGAGTAATGAGATTATGGTATGGCTTTTAAGATTACAAGTTAGAATTTTTATTGGTTGTAAATTCGGCATAAGTTTTATGAGTATGATATGATAAAAAGACGAGGGAATTAAAGATGATTATTATGATAGACGGTTATAACTTGCTTAAAAAAATTCATGGACCGCAAGTCACAGAAAGCCAACGAGCTGCTTTTGTGAATTTGCTTGGTGCCTATTTAAAAAGAAGGCAGCATAAGGTTTATATCGTTTTTGATGGTGGTCCTTGTCTTAACCCTATGAAAGAAAAGCAAAAGGGTGTTTCTGTCTGGTATAGTGGTGAATATCAATCTGCCGATGATCTTATTATTTCGTATGTAAGGGAGCATAAAAATAAAGAATTTTTAGTGATAACTCTTGATCGAGAAATTCGTCAAAAAGTAGGAGAATGTCGTGCAGAAACAGCTGATCCGGTCTTTTTTTATCAAAAAATTCAAGATCTATGTCATCCAAAAGTTGTGGCACATAATAACCAGTATGGAAATATTCAAAAATTATCTGATGAACATAATCCTGATCTTGATAGTTTGATGCATGAAGCAGCATCCATGAAAACTCCTTTCAAAGATGAAAAAGAAAACTACTTAGAAAAAATAGGTATGTCATCTGATCGACAATCAAAAAAAGAAAAAGCGCATAAAAGAGTAATTGATAAATTATGAAGAAAAATATGATGATACAAAAAACTGTTTCTCGTTCGCAAATGGCTGATTGTGCTAGAGAATTTATACATTCTCCCGTTAAAATATGGACCTTAACGGGTACCTTAGGTGCAGGTAAAACGACTCTTGTTCAAGAGATGCTTGCGCAATTAGGTGTTGTTGGGCCGGTTCAAAGTCCAACCTATACGTATGTAACGCTCTATCATCTTGCTGATGGTCGCACGGTGTATCATTTTGATTTGTACAGACTTTCTTCATATGAGCAGTTTGTACAGGCTGGATTTGACGAGTATTTGCATGATGAAAATGGTATTTGTTTTATAGAATGGCCAGAAATTGTTATTCCTTACTTGCCAGCAGATACTGTTGGTCATATTGTGTTGGAATATGGAACTGAAGAAAATCTGCGACTTATTTCTATATCGTAGAGCAATGTATGTGTAAAAGTTTACAAATGCGGTGAAAAAAATTAGAAAAATTCTTATAAATTTTTCTAAAAAAAATGGCCCCTTTTTCAGAGGCCATCTTTTTTTAAATTCAAAAATAAGTTTATTGTTTTTTGTGCAAAATTAAAAGTCGCACGCTACACGTAAGATTTCCCCTTTTAAATATTCCGTAATTCCAGAAAATCCTTCATTAAGTATATCAAACTCACCAAGTTCTTTATACACTTTCGCGTATGAAAGATACGCATCAAGTTCCCCTAATGCCGCAAAAAGAGGAGTCAATTCTTCCTTGACTTCTTCAAGGAGTGCATAAGCAACTTTAATACGTCCATGTAAGGTAAAGAATGTATTCTTTTCGGTGAATGTTCTTGTTTTAGCTAATGAAATAAGTTTTTGCATTTTTAAAGACAGAGATTCTTTATGTCTTGCAAACGTTGTAAATGTAGTTGCATGGTTTAATTCATAGAGAGCTGGATTTTCATTAATCTTTCTTTCTATAAGTTCAACTGCAAGAATGAGTTCTCTTACAGCGTGTACTTTTGTATGAAGATGAGAGAGAACTTCAAGATCAGCTTTAATAAAATCTGCCCCGTAGGAAGCCATTAATAAATTCGTGCCACTAACAATAGAAGCTCCTGCTAATGAAAAAATTCCTGGCCTTGCAAGAAAGCCTACGGTTGCTCCTGCTGTTGTGACTAATGCTGATGCAACACCTGTAGATTTACCAAAGATTTTTACAAAATTTGCACTGTACTGGAAGGTTTTGCTGGTATTGAGCCATCTCCATCCAAATGCTTGAAAATATTGTGTTGCCATGAGTGAGCGATGCATTTCTTGGTCAAGCGCCCATAGACTATAAAGTGCTTCATGATGAAGTTGTAAATTACGGAAAATATCAGTTAAAGCATTACAAAAATCTTGATTTGCAGTAAGCGCATTCAAAATATTTTGACGATTCATCCATTCTTGTTGATTTTTTGCTGGATGAGTCAAAATATGTGCTAAATACACTTCGCCTTCTGGAAGATATGTTCTGTTGAAAATGGGGAAGGGGGTATTTTTGTAGTCACTCGTTGATTGAAATAATGAAAGATCTAAAGCCTCAGAACAATCTTCTTGTGTGCATGGAACATGAGGGGCAAGAAGCGTATAAGCAAGGGCTATTTGATCATACTTTGAAAATGAAGGAATCGTATAGTTTGGATTTTCTAAAGCTTGTAATCGTTTGAAAATTACACTTTCTTCAGTGTCAACTTTTTCGTTTGCGCGAGTTGCAGGAAACGGAAGACTAGCAAGGTGAAGTTGAGCGATATCAAAAAAGGGATGCTTAGATTTGTTATGTGCGTTGTTTTCGCTTGAGTGAATCAATGAAAACGTTAATAAACTAGAGATAAACAATGTTACTGTTTTTTGAGTATAAGTCATCATAATGAAAGCCTCTTTTTTTAAAGATTAAAAAGGGAGTCTGGTTGCACTCCCTTTTGTTATTAATTGTTTCTTAAAATTGCTTGTGCATCGTCTAAAATACTGCTATCAAATCCTTGTTGTTGTAAAATATCAAGAGCAACGTTTTGATCTGCAGCCCCTTCTTCCAGTTTGAATGGATAGCTGAATGAACCATCATCGTAACGAATCACTCGTACCTGATAGTTTTTAAAGGTTCCAAGCGTTGTTTCTAGCTCTTTTAGTTTTGGAAAATGTGTTGCAATAACTGCTATAGAGTTACTATTAGTAGCAAGGTTTTTTGCAACAGCATAACTTGCCGCTTCACCTTCTTTTGGAGAAGTTCCACTAAACATTTCATCGATGACTGAGAATGAAAACTTGTTTTTATCAAGCGTGTTAATGGTTTCTAAAAGCTGTTGTGCTCTTAGGACTTCTGATTTAAAGAGTGAATTGCCTGCAGCAGTATCATCAGTAATGTTCATATATGTGTTTATTTTTGCAAAAGGAGTAAACACAAGTGATTGTGCTGGAACAATTCCAATTGTTTGAGCAAGTAAAAGACTTGTTGCTAGACCTTTAGAAAAAGTTGATTTACCACCAGCATTAGGGCCAGTTAAAATAATGTTTTTAGTGTATTGACCACCTAATTCAATAGAATTTGCAATAGCTTTTTCAGATGATACAAATGGATGCCACATGTTTTGTAAATTAATGTAGGGAGCATCTTGGTCAACGTATGTTGCAAAGGTAAATCTATTTTCTTTATTTTCATGCTTTTCCATAAGTTTTGCGCATGAAAGGTATGCATCAACTTCACCAAGAGCAAAGAGTGCTGGAGCAAGTTCTTGTCTGATTTCTTTCATAAGAGCATAGGCAGCAAGAACGCGACCTTTAAAGCTAAAATATGATGGCTCACCGCTGAATGTATTGGTCAAAAGAAGATTCACAAGTTGATGCAATTTACTAGAAACAGTTTTTGATTGTGTATCAAAAAGATCGGTCAAGTGCTGTGAATGATTAAGGCCAGCAGTCAGTACAGGATTATTTTTGATTTCTTCATTTACTAGTTTCATGGTTCGAACAACAGTTCCTACAGCAATCATTTGCATTTGAAGGTAGTTGGTCAGAGTGTTGTAACTGTTTTCTCGTGAATAGCAGCAATAAGCAGCAAGACCTTCAACAGCGCCAACGGTACCGGTAAAAATAGTAAGCGCTTTAATAATACCGCTCATAGTTGCAGGGCTCATGTTTGATTGATCAACAAGGCTTTGTTCAGCACATTTTTTACGAGCTAATTGCAGTAATTTTATTCTGTCACCAGCTGTATATTTGGTAAAAACGTCTTTTTGGAACAAGAGCCATTTTAGGTCATCGTTTTGCATTTTAAATAGTTTTTTTATCCAAATTTCTGGATTTTCTGCAGTTAGTTCAGGATTTAGTCTAGTTATTTCTATTTGTTCAACATCAGAGGTATTTTTGAGTTCTCGTTGCCATGGCGTTAACCCGTCAACCATGCTCCACGCTGCTTTTTTACGGCATTCATTTGTTAATTGAGCAAGTGCAACATTCCAAGATTTAAGGCCAGCTTCACATCCTTGTGGAAGGTTACCAAATGATTTTTTAAGAGCATCAGTAATAATGTTTTGTTCTACAGGATTAATTAATCCTTCAGTGCATGCCTGTGCGATAGCATTAGGATTTGCCCAAAATAATCTTTGTGCTGCTCCGTTATCACGTGCAATAGTACGAATATTTGGAACCATTTGAGCTGCTATAGGATTATCTTCTATACTTGTATAAAATTTATTCAAAATTTCAATAAATCGATCTTTGCTAACTTTGTTTTTTCTGAATTCTTCAGCAATGTTGGCACTCATTTTAGTAAAATCTTCAGATTCACTAAATGCGGTTTTAGTTTTTTGAAAGTCTAAGTTTTCATGAATTTTTTGAGTAGTCCAGAAAAAAAGATACGGCAGTGCAGCTGGTAGGGCATATGAAAACATACGACCTTTTAGGCATAAAAGTTCCATTGCAACAGAACTGGTATTTGCATACTTAAGATATTTAAAGACCGGAGATTGAGTGGTAAAAAAGTACTTACTAATTTCTTCAAAATTAAAATCAGATTCGTCTTCATATAAAAAGAAGAAAGTGTTTTGAGCAGCAGCAGTCTTTTTAAGTGATTCGGTGATTTTGGCAGAAAGTTCTTTGTTATTTAAAAACTCTTTAATGACCGCTTGTCGATTCTGCAGAACTGTTGTGTCGCTAGTTGGAGATGTGAGTAAATAGGTGCTAAAAAGTTTACCAAAAATAGTTTCTGTTTGATCTAATAAGTGTGCAACATCAGGTGCTCCATCATGGCTTCCAGAAAGGAGTTCAAGATTTTGCCATCCATTTTTATCTAAAATTGAATTGTGTGTACAAAAAAGAGCAGGTTGTTGCCAGATACCATAGAGATGCCGACATTTTGTAGAAAAGGGGATTTCTGAAATATCTGTTTTTAGCTGTTCTTGTTCTTCAGTTGTTAAGAGAGACGGCTTCTGAACTTTTTGGTTTTTCATATATTCGCGTGCAATGTCACCAAAAGGAGATTGTTCATTGGGGTTATAATGAGAAAGAGTAGAGTGGTTATTGTTTTTATGTACTCCTTTTAGAACAACAGGTGTTGATCCTAAAAGTACGAATAAAAGGAGAGGTGTTTTTTTTGATGAATATATCATGGTGAACCTTTTCAAATTTAAAATTGTGAAATGATTTTTTTAAAAAAGGGACCAACCTATTTCTCTCTATATTTAAAATCATTCTATCTTTTTCTATGCGGCTTTTAGAGCGTAGTAGGAAGTTTTGATGATAGTGAATACTCAATTAGAATACGGCTAGTCCCTTTTGGTTTTCTTTAGTTCTGTAAAATCTGATATGCCTTATCAAGAATAGAGCTACTAAAGCCTTCTTGTTTTAGAATATCGATAGCAACATTTTGATCTGCAGCTCCTTCTTCTAATTTGAATGGATAGCTGAATGAGCCATCTTCATAGCGGACAACTCGTACTTGATAGTTTTTTACAAGTGTTGTGGTTGATTCAAGTTCTTTCAGTTTTTGAAAGTGTGTTGCCAAGATTAAGATAGAGTTTGATTGTTTCATAAGATCATCAGCAACTGCATAGGTAGCAGCTTCACCTTCTTTTGGAGAGGTTCCGCTGAACATTTCATCCATAACTGAGAATGAAAACTTTTTACTTGGAAGACTTTTGATAGTGTCGATAAGTTCTTGTGCTCGCATAACTTCAGATTTAAAGAGTGAATTTCCACCAGCTGTATCATCACTAATGTTCATGTAGGTATTGATCTTTGCAAATGGTGTTAGTGCAAATGACTTTGCAGGGACCATGCCGATCGTTTGAGCAAGAAAAACATTTAAGGTTAGGCCTTTTGCAAATGTTGATTTACCACCAGCATTTGGGCCAGTCAAAATCATGTTACGAGGATTGCTTTTACCAAATTCAATAGAGTTAACGACCGATTTTTCTGAACCAACAAATGGATTCCACATAGCATCCATAGTAATAGAGGGACTGTTTGATGTGATGTACTGTGCAAAAACGAATTTGTTATCTTTGTTTTCAAATTCTTTATAAAGCTTTGCACATGAAAGATACGCATCAAGTTCACCAAGTGCAACGAGTGCAGGAGCTAATTCATCTTTGATCTGTTCAATAAGCGCATAGGCAACTTTAACGCGACCTTGGAGAGAGAATACAGAGGGCTCATTTTTGAAAGTGTTTGTTCTTAAAAGGGTAACAAGTCTTCTCATTTTGGATGAGACAGATGCGGTCCCTTTAGAAAACGCTGCTAGTACATCAGCATAATCTAATTCCTGTAATTCTGGGTGTAGTTCAATTGCTTTTTGGGCAGCATCAATTGTTCTTACAAGACTAGCAACAGAAATAGCTTTTCCTTGAAGATAGTTGAGAGCATCGAAATTCTTTTTGACTGATTGGGCTAAAATGTAGGTAATGAATCCAACATAAGCATTTGCAAATACTGCTGATCCTACTTCCACAGGGTTTGATCTTAATTCGGGTGTAGTGATTACTGGATAGGTTATAAGACCTTGCATTAGAGCCATTGGTAAAATTGAGGTTGCAGGTTGTACAAAAAGATTAAAGCTGGTCACAGCATGTTGATATTTAGAATTTGTATTAAGACCTTCCAAAAACTTCCAACGCCAAAAGTGTCCATCAACAAAAACGCTATTTGCTTTTGATTCAGCAGTCCAAAGACTATTGAAAGTTGTGTGATGTTTTTTAAATTCTGCTAGAGCTTCATCAAGTGCAATTTCCATTGCAGGATTTTCAACAAGAGCTTTAATGATATTTTGGCGTTTTTGCAGTTCTTGAATGTCTGTAACTGGATGAGTTAAGAGCTCTGCTAAATAGACTTCACCTTCTGGAAGATGTGTTCTATTAAAAATATTTAGAAGGTTGTTTGCTTTAGTGTGATTTCCAGCAAGAACTTCAAGGTCTTTTAGCGCATTTTGATTTGCAACTTTTTCTTCAGGCAATTCAACGTAGGGAGCAAGAAGTGTATAGGCAAGTGAAATTTGCTCATATTTGGAACTTTCTGGAATGATAAATTCAGGTTCTTCTAGTTTTGTTATTTTTTCAAAAAATGTTTTTTCAGCTTCTGTTTTTTCTTTCTTTACTTGTACAATAGGCATAGCAAGACTTGAAAGATGTAATTGTGTAATCTCAAAAAGAGGATTTTGTGATGTTACTTGTTGTTCAGGAATAGGTGTTCCCGTAAGACACGCAAGTGGTGATGTTAATAAGCAAAATACTAAAAGTTTTTTCATAAAGATCCCTTAGATTATGAAATAAATACTATATAGACAGCAGCTATAGTGTATGCTATAGAAAGTTGAAGTCAATAAGAACTACAGATGAAAGCTGTTTTTGGTAGGTATCTTTGACCAATAAAATGATTGGAAAATAATTATGAAGAGTCCTTTGCATCAAAAACCTGATTATTTGGTATGCACTTGTATGGAAGTTATGTACAGTCAGATTGTTGAAGCTATTGAAAATGGTTCAAAGAGCTTTCAGGAGCTGTCAGAAAGCCTGGGGGTTGGAACCGGATGCTCCAGTTGCATTGATGAAGTTATGCAGATTTTGAAAGAGGCGAATGCGAGCATTGATAAAAAATAGTATATTAAATTTGAAATTGTGTGAGAAAGTCATTATCCTTTACTCCACTTAAGTTGATTGATGTTCATGAGCAAGCATAAAAATTTGACATTATTTTAAATTTCGGCGAGATTCCCGAGTGGTCAAAGGGGGCGGTCTGTAAAACCGCTGGCTCAGCCTTCGCAGGTTCGAATCCTGCTCTCGCCACCAAAAAAAAATTTGCGGGAATAGCTCAATTGGTTAGAGCGACAGCCTTCCAAGCTGTAGGTTGCGAGTTCGAGTCTCGTTTCCCGCTCCAAATTTTAAGCTTAAGGATGCTGGCGTAGCTCAGTTGGTAGAGCAACTGATTTGTAATCAGTAGGTCGCTAGTTCAAATCTAGTCGCCAGCTCCATACTTAAAAGTGTGGACAGAATAGCTAAAAAGATTTGTCTTTTTAGTTTTTTTCCTTTAGTTTTAAAGAATGCCTGTGAATCAGTGTTAGGAATGCCCACGTAGCTCAGTTGGTAGAGCATTCCCATGGTAAGGGAAAGGTCACCGGTTCAAATCCGGTCGCGGGCTCCATGAAAAATTTAAATTGGGCAAAAGGTACGGAAAAATGGCTAAAAATAAAGTAATCACGAGCTTATCGTGTGAAGATTGTAAACATCGTAATTATACACAACTAGTTTCAAAGAAAAGAACCGTTGGTTCTCTTCGTTTGAAAAAATACTGTGCATGGTGTCGCAAACATAATCTACACAAAGAAACAAAGTAAATTGGTGAGAGGCCAGTAGCTCGAACGGTAGAGCGGCAGACTCCAAATCTGATGGATGGGGGTTCAAATCCCTCCTGGCCTGCCAGTATTAAGAGTTACATTAAGCGGTGGATTAAATAATGATTCAAAAATTAAAAAGTCTTTTGCAATTTTTAAGCGGGGTTAATCTTGAGTTTTCGAGAGTTACTTGGCCTACAAGACAAGAACTTATTGGGACTACTATGGTGGTTTTAATATTGGTTCTTTTCTTTTCCGTATATTTAGGTTTTATAGATTTTATGTTTGCGAAGCTGGCAGCACGTGTTTTTTAAAGAGGTTGTGATACTATAATGAAACGATGGTACGTGGCTCAAGTGTATGCCGGATATGAAGAAATTGTTCAAAAAGATATTATGAGACGGATAAAAGAAACTGATGATCAAAGATTTGGTCAAGTTCTTATTCCTTCTGTGAAATTAAAAAATTTCTTTTTGGTTGATCAAGAAGAGCAAGATGAGCGATTATTCCCTGGTTATATTTTGATTGAAATGGAATTAGATCAAGAAACTCTCAATATGGTTACTTCGACGCCAAAAGTGCTTAAGTTTTTAGGTGGAGATAGGCCAGCGCCTTTATCTATAAAGGAAGTTGAGCGCATGTTGGCTCAGGTTAAGGGTGGAGTAGTTGTTCCTGCGGCTAAAAAAGGTGATTTTGTTGTGGGAAGTGAAATTGATATTGCAGAAGGTCCGTTTTCAGGTTTTGTTGGTATTGTTGACAAGATTGATGAAGAAAGCGAACGGATTACTGTTATGGTAAGCATTTTCGGTAGATTGACACCTGTTGAACTTACGTTTGATCAGGTTAAAAAGTAATAGGGTATGCGGTATGGCCGAGATAAAAGCAAAAGTTAAAATACAAATCCCTGGTGGTGCAGCGACTCCTGCTTCTATAGGTAGCGCTCTTGGACCTCATGGTGTTAACATGATGGATTTTTGTAAGCAATTTAATGCACAGACAGCTCAGCGTAAAGGTGAAACTGTTCCTGTTGTTATTACTGTTTTCAAAAATCGTACATTTGAATTTATAGTTAAAACACCTCCAACATCTGAGCTTATTAGAAAAAAAGCTAACCTGAAAAAAGGTTCTGCTCGTCCACATGAAGTCAAAGTAGGAAAATTGACTCAAAAAGATGTGGAAGAGATAGCAAAAATTAAGTTTTTAGATTTGAATGCTGTTGATTTGGTTGCTGCAACTAAAATTGTTGCAGGTACTGCGCGCAGTATGGGTGTGGAAGTTTTAGAGAGCTAATTGGTTTAGGCAAGGAAAGAAGCTGTTATGAAACGTGGAAAAAAATATAAAAAAGCTGCTGCTGGAGTCGAAAAGGGAAAGTTTTTCTCTCTCGATGATGCAGTTACTCAGATGAAAGAGAGAGCTTTTGCAAGATTTGATGAAAGCGTTGACTTAGATGTTAACGTTGGTATCGATCCTTCTAAGGGGGATCAGGTAGTCAGAGGGTCAGTAGTGCTCCCTCATGGTAGCGGTAAAAAAGTCCGAGTTGTAGTATTCACTAAAGGTGAATACGTTGATAAAGCTTTAAAGGCTGGTGCTGATTATGTTGGGCTTGAAGATCTTATTGATAAAGTCAGTAAGGGGTGGATGGATTTTGAATATGCTGTTGCAACACCAGATGTTATGGATGCTGTAGGTAAACTTGCAAAGCTATTAGGTCCTAGAGGTTTACTCCCTAACAAAAAAATTGGAACGGTGACTTTTGATGTTGAACATATCATTAGAGAGCTTAAAAGTGGACGTATGTTTTTTAAAAATGATAAAAATGCAGTGGTTCATTTTTCTTTGGGAAAAATTTCTTTTGATAAAGAAAAGCTTAAAGAAAATATTAACGCATTTGTACGTGCATTAGTGAGTTCAAAACCGGCTTCATCAAAAGGTAAATTTGTGAAGAAGATCACGCTTTCTTCCACCATGGGTGCAGGAATGGGCGTGCGTGTTGAAGACCTCGTCAAGTAAGAAGGCATGTGCATATGAATAAGCAACAAAAAGAAGTAGTTGTTTCTTCTTTAAAACAAAATTTTTCTCAAAACGAAGCGTCGTTTTTAGTTAATGTAAAAGGGCTTACTGTTTCACAATCGGAGTCTTTGCGTAGAAAACTTCGTGATAAGGGCGGACGTTTACAAGTGGTTAAAGTGCGCTTAATGAAGCGTGCGATGAATCTTGTAGAAGATGTTCAAATTCTTGAGCCTTACATGAAAGAGCAAATAGGAGTTGTGTTTGCATCTGAGAGTGCTCCAGCTATTGCAAAAATTTTGTCTGATTTTTCGAAAGAAGTTGAATCATTCAAAATAGTTGCAGGAGCTATGGAAGCATCCCTTTTGACTGCGCACGAAGTAAGATCGCTTGCTACGTTGCCATCTCGTCCAGTGTTACTTGGTCAGGTTGTTCAAGCAATGCAGTCGCCTTTAGTGGGATTGGTCTTTATAACTAATCAAATGATGGCTCAAGTAGTTACTATCATTGAACAAGTTGAGAAAAAGAAAACAGAATAATAACGGTAAAAATAGTCCATATTTATATCCAGGAGCATGATTATGTCAGCAAAATCATATGAAAAAATAGTTGATCAAATTGGTGAATTGAAAGTTACTGAATTAGCAGAACTTGTAAAAGCTTTGAAAGAAAGATTTGAAGTTGAAATGCCTGTTGCATCTGCTGCAGTTGCGGTTTCATCAGAAGCAGTTCCAGCTAAGGCTGAAGAAAAATCAGAATATAAAGTTACTTTGAAAGAAAGCGGAGCTAACAAAATAAATGTTATTAAAGCTCTTCGTCAAGTAGTAACAACATTAGGTCTTGCTGAAGCTAAAAAAGCTGTAGAAGAAGCACCAACGGTTATTGCTGAAGCTGCATCTAAAGCTGATGCGCAAAAAATGAAACAACTGTTAGAAGAAGCTGGTGCTAAGGTAGAACTGTCATAAGCTCTTTCTTGTAACAAAGCGTGTTCGAGTGAATATACCGTTTTTATAAGGAGCAGCTGAATGAGTAACCTGCAGGTGGGCAGAGAGACGATTCGTAAATCATTTAATAAAGCACAAGATATTGTTCCAGTTCCCAATTTGATCGAGATTCAATCTCGATCTTTTAATGATTTTGTACAGTTAGATTATTTACCTTCTGAGCGAAAAAACACGGGGCTTGAAAAAGTTCTGCGTGATATTTTTCCTGTTGATTACAACGGAAAAATGTCGCTTGAGTATGTTAGTTATGAGTTGGGAGTGTGGGCTTGTACGTGTGGCAAGCTAAAAGGAATTGAAAATCGTTATTCATGGTATTGTCCAGTAACTAAAAAATCTGGCATTACGTGTTTATCAGAAGATTTATCTGCTCCAAAAACGGCTCGTTACAGAACATGTTCAACGTGTTTGTCTAGGGTTACTATTCAATTGCCTATGTCAGTTGATGAATGTCGGGCAAATGGTCAAACGTTTTCTATGCCTCTTAAGGTAAAAATACAATTGATTTGTTGGGATGGTGAAGGTAAAGATAAAATTGTTCGTGATATTAAAGAACAAGATATTTTCTTCGCAGATATTCCAGTAATGTCAGATCTTTATGAGCGTGGTGGCCGTCTGCTTCTTGGTTCAGAGGGAACATTTTTAATCAACGGGATAGATCGTGTTGTTGTTAGTCAACTTCATAGGTCTGCAGGTGTTGTGTTTTCACAAAGCAAAAAAATAAAAGATGTCAGAGGGCGTTATTATTATCTTGCACGTGTTATTCCAATGCGTGGATCGTGGATGGATTTTGAATTTGATAGTAATGATTACTTGTACGTTAGAATCGATAAAAAGAAAAAGATTTTAGCAACTACGTTTTTACAGTCTTTAGGTATTCCTCGAGAAGAAATTATTGCTCATTTTTATAAAGCTGATGTTGTGCATGTTGAAAAAGGTGATTTCCTTCTTTATCTTGACGACAATGCATTAGGGCTTCGTATTGAAAAAGGCATGGTTCCTGTTGAACACGAACTTGCTTTTGTTGGGCGTCGACTTACAAAAGACATTATTAGTAAGCTAAAAGCTTTTAAAATTAACGCACTTACTCTTTTGCCTGATCATCTTTTAAATCGTATTTTTGCAATTGATGTTGTTGATAAAAAAAGTGGTGAAATTCTTGCTGAGCAAGGTCAGCCTCTTACTGAAGATTTTTATCAAGAGCTTAAAACTCGTTCAATTGAATTTGCTTTGATTGCTTCGTCAGGTTATATATCTCAGCCAACTATGGCGGCTACATTGCTTCATGATCAATGTTATACTCAAGATGAGGCTTTAAAAGAGCTTCATGTTAAAGTATGGCCAGGTGATAATTCATCTATTGATGAAATTAAAGAACGTTTAGAAAATATGTTCTTTAATTCGCGTTATTATGATTTGACACTTGTTGGTCGTGTTCGTATTAATAAAAAATTGGGACTGACTATCTCTAATGAAGTTCGTTGTTTAACTCGTGAAGATATTGTTGCAACAATGAAATATCTTATTGGGTTACGTGAACGTGCTGAAGGTGAACTGGATGATATTGATCATTTAGGTAACAGGCGTGTTCGTCTTGTAGGTGAACTTCTAAGTAATCAAGTCTACCTTGGTTTTTTACGTATAGAACGTATTGTAAGAGAACGTTTTAGAATGCAAGAATCTTTTGGGACATTAATGCCTCAAGACTTGCTCAATGTAAAGCCTCTGAGTGCTATTTTACGTGAGTTTTTTGGTACTGGTCAGTTATCTCAATTTATGGACCAAACAAATCCTCTTGCAGAAATTGCTCATAAGCGTCGTTTGTCAGCCCTCGGGCCTGGTGGTGTATTGAAGGATCGCGCAACGTACGAAGTACGTGACGTGCATACTTCTCATTATGGTCGTATTTGTCCTATTGAAACTCCTGAAGGTCAAACTATTGGTTTGATTTCATCTCTTGCAACTTATGCAATGGTAAATGATTTAGGATTTATTGAAACTGCTTATCGTCCTGTTAAGGATGGAAAAATTAAAGATGAAGTAGTCTTTTTAGATGCTTTTGATGAATCGGGTAAATTTATTGCTCAAGCTGATGCGGTTGAGCCTGGCTCAAAAACATTTGATACTACTGAGGTTGTTGCTCGTCGTGAAGGAACTTTTAAAGTTGTTGATGTTAATCAGCTTAATTATATTGATCTTTCTCCAAAGCAGTTAGTTTCTGTTTCAACAGCATTAATTCCATTTTTAGAACATGATGACGCATCTCGTGCTTTGATGGGTGCTAACATGCAACGCCAAGCTGTTCCTCTTATTCAAACTGAAGCTCCATTAGTTGGTACAGGTATGGAAAAAGAAGTTGGTAAGGCTTCAAATTCTGTTCTTATAGCTCATCATGCGGGTGTGGTTGAATATGTTTCTGCAGATAAAATTATGATTCGCGCTGATCGCGATCAGTTTGATACTGTGGAAGATTGGATTGCTCGTGGTGTTGATATTTATCATTTAAAGAAATTTCAAAAATCAAGTATGAGTACTTGGGTTCATCATGTGCCTATTGTAAAAATGGGTCAACGAGTTCAAGTTGGCGATGTCATTACAAATGGTTCTTCTATGGATAATGGAGAATTAGCTCTTGGAGCAAATCTTTTAGTTGCCTTTATGCCATGGCATGGATACAACTTTGAAGATGCTATTATCTTAAGTAAACGTTTAGTTTCTGATGATGTTTTAACATCTGTTACTATTGATGAATATGTTGTCGATGCTCGTGATACAAAACTTGGTCCAGAAGAAATTACTCGCGATATTCCAAATGTGGGTGAATCAGCTCTTTCTGCTTTAGATGAAGATGGGATTATTAAAGTTGGCTCTCGTGTTAAGGGAGGCGACATTTTAGTCGGTAAAGTTACTCTTAAAGGTGATATTCAGTATTCTCCTGAAGAAAAATTGTTACGCGCTATTTTTGGCGAAAAATCTAGAGAAGTTCGCGATACTTCATTACGTGTCTCTGCAGGCGTTGAAGGTATGGTTACAGATGTAAAAATATTTTCTAGAAGCGGTATTCGTAAAGATAAGCGTTATAAAGATGAAGTGGTTAAGCAGATTAAAAAACTTGAAGAAGATTTTTCTCAACATCAAATTTGTCTTCGCAGTATGACCATTGAAAAGATTAAAAAACTTGCAAAAGAAGCTGATCACATCATAAAACCTACTGAAGATATTGAAAAAATCTTGTCTACAAAAGTTGGTGATAAAAAGATTGATGCTGAAATTATTCATTTAGTAACATCGCTAAGAACACAGATTCAAGTTCTTGATGGTATTAAAGAAGAAAAGATAAATCGCTTTAAAAAAGGTGATCCTCTTCCTTCAGGTGTTATTAAAATGGTTAAAGTTTATATCGCTATGAAACGAAGTATTCAAGCTGGTGATAAAGTTGCTGGACGTCATGGTAATAAAGGTGTGGTTTCAATTATAGTTCCACGTGAAGATATGCCATGTTTAAGAGATGGTACCCCTGTTGATATAGTATTGAACCCTATTGGTGTTCCTGCTCGTATGAACGTTGGTCAAATCTTAGAAACAGCCCTTGGTTTTGCAGGGCGTTCAATTGGGCTTCAATTGAAAAGAATGCTTGCTGATCAAAGTGAAAAAGAAACTAAAGAATTTTTATCAGAATACTATGGTAAAGATTTTATTAATCAATACGAAAAAGAAGAAGGTGCGGATGGACTTCGTATGCTAGCTGAAAAAACAGCTAAAAAAGGTGTCCATTACAGAGTGCCTGTCTTTGAAGGTCCATCTTTTGATAAAGACATTCGACCATTATTGAAAAAATTAGATTTGCCAGAATCCGCGACTTATACTCTTCGAGATGGTCGTACCGGTGATTTATTCGATCAAGCTGTTACGGTTGGTTTTATTTATATGATGAAATTGAACCATATGGTTGACGATAAATTGCATGCTCGTTCTGTTGGACCATACTCACTTGTTACTCAACAACCGTTGAGTGGTAAAGCTCAGCAAGGTGGCCAACGTCTTGGTGAAATGGAAGTTTGGGCATTGGAGGCATATGGTGCAGCGTACACGTTACAAGAAATGCTGACTTATAAGTCTGATGATGTAACCGGTAGGCATCGTGTCTATGAATCTATTGTCAGAAGTGAAGAAATTCCAGAACCAGGATTGCCAGAATCGTTTAACGTACTTATTAAAGAATTGCAGAGTTTAGGGTTGCAGGTCGACTTGTGCAAAGTCGGTAAGGAGGATGTCAGTGAATAATCAATTGTTAGAACGTTTTAAAGAGTATGTAAATGTTACTCAGTTTAATGCGTTTCGCATAGGCTTGGCTTCTCCTGAAAAGATTAGAGCGCTTTCTTATGGTGAAGTTAAAAAAATTGAAACAATTAATTACAGAACACTAAAACCAGAAAAAGACGGTCTTTTTTGTGCTCGAATTTTTGGTCCAGTAAAAGACTGGGAATGTAATTGTGGTAAGTATAAGCGTATGAAGCATCGTGGTGTTACGTGTGAAAAATGTGGAGTTGAAGTAATTCAATCGCGTGTTCGTCGTGAACGTATGGGTCATATAGAATTGGTAGCTCCAGTTTGTCATATTTGGTACTTAAAAGGTATTCCAAGTTACCTCGGTCTTATTTTGGATATGTCTATTAAAGATCTTGAAAGAGTCATGTATTTTGATTCTTCTATTGTAGTGCATCGTGGAAATTCTCCATTTCCTCGCAAGACATTAGTAAGTTCAGCCGAAGCTGATCAATACATTGATAATCATCCAGAAGATATGTTTTTTAAGGTTGGTAGTGGTGCGCAAGCAGTTAAAGAAATTCTTTCATCTATTGATTTACAGCAAGAGATTAATTTCTTAAAAGAAGATTATAAAAAGACTAATTCTGTTGCGACTCGCCATAAGTTGATTCGTAGAATTCGTGTATTTACTAATTTGTCGCAAGCTAATATGCGTCCAGAATGGATGATTTTTGATATTTTGCCTGTTTTGCCACCTGATTTACGTCCGTTGGTATTGCTCCCTGGTGGTAGATTTGCGAGTTCTGATTTAAATGAACTTTATCGCCGTGTGTTGAATAGAAATATTCGTCTTCGTCGCTTGATTGAAATTGAAGCTCCAGAAGTTATTATAAAAAATGAAAAACGGATGCTCCAGGAATCTGTTGATGCTCTTATTGATAATGGTCGTCGCGGACAGCCTGTTCGTGGTTCTAATAAGCGTCCATTAAAATCATTGAGTGAAATGCTTCGTGGTAAACAAGGTCGTTTCCGTCAAAACTTGCTTGGTAAGCGAGTTGATTATTCAGGTCGTTCAGTAATTGTAGTTGATCCTGAATTAAAGATGGATCAATGTGGATTACCAAAAAAAATGGCGCTTGAGCTTTTTAAATCATATGTGTATGCCGGTTTATTAAGAAATGAAATGGCGGCAAATTTACGTGTTGCTAAAAAAATGGTTGAAGATAGTCTCCCAGAAGTATGGGATGTACTTGAAGAGGTAGTTAAAAATCGTACTGTTCTTCTTAATCGTGCTCCTACACTTCATAGACTTGGTATTCAGGGATTCCACCCCATTCTTGTTGAAGGAAAAGCAATTACCATTCATCCACTCGTTTGCGCCGCATTTAACGCTGACTTTGATGGTGATCAAATGGCGGTTCATATTCCATTAAGTACAAAAGCTTGTAAAGAATCAGAAAATCTTATTCTTTCAACACATAATATTTTGTCTCCTTCAAATGGTAATCCAGTAACTGTTCCTTCACAGGATATGATTTTGGGTCTTCATTATATGACTAAAGCTCGTTGTAATGTTTTTGGAGAAGGGATTGTCTTTTCAAGTGTACGTGAAGTTATTACTGCATTTCAGTGTGGAAAAGCTTCTTTGCATGCTCGTATAAAAGTACGTCTTGAGTCGGGAATTATTATTTCTACAACTGTTGGGCGTGTTATTTTATACGAAGCACTTCCTGTAGGTTCTGATTTTGATTGGGTAAATAAGGTTCTTCAAAAAAATGATCTTAAGAAAATGATTGAGATTATTTATTATAAATTTGGTGCTCCTGAAACAATTATATCTCTTGATAAAATTAAAAAACTTGGTTTCTTTTATTCAACTCAAAGTGGATCTTCTTGCGGTATGATGGATTTAGTAAATCCTCCAGCTAAAGAAGCTATTATACGTACAGCTGAAAAAGAAGTTGTTAAAACTGAAAAATTGTATCGTGATGGTGTCATCACGAATGGTGAACGTAAAAATAAAGTTATTAGTACATGGTTCCATGCAACATCTGAAATTGCAAATGAAATGTTAAAAGGATTTGAGAGTCAGGATAAGGAAGCATATCAAAATGAAAATTCTGAAAATGTTCCCTTTAATCCTGTCTATATGTTCTTGGCATCTGGAGCTAAAGGTTCTAGAGAGCAAATTAAACAGTTAGTTGGTATGCGTGGTTTAATGTCTACACCATCAGGTGACGTTATTGAAACTCCTGTTAAGACAAACTTTACACAGGGCCTCAGTGTATTTGAATACTTTATTTCAACACATGGTGCTCGTAAGGGTCAGGCAGATACCGCGCTAAGAACAGCAAATTCTGGATATTTGACGCGTAAGCTTGTTGATGTGGCCCATGATCTTGTAGTTACAGTTGCTGATTGTAAAACTCTTGGTTATATCATGGTGACTGATTTGAAAGAGGGTGGAGACATTGTTTCGCCTCTTAGTCTTCGTTCCTATGGTCGTGTAGTTGCAACAGATGTAAGAGATATTGTTACAGGTGAAATTTTAGTTAAGCAAGGTGAAGTTATAAGCCGTCATTTGATGGATAAAATTTCAAAATCTGCAGTTACTGAAATAGCGATTCGTTCTGTTCTTGTGTGTCAAGCAAAACGTGGTATTTGTCAAAAATGTTATGGATATGATTTATCGCGTGGCGCTATTGCAGATATTGGTGTGCCTATTGGTATTATTGCAGCGCAATCGATTGGTGAACCTGGTACTCAGCTCACAATGAGAACTTTCCACGTTGGTGGTACAGCTAGTGGTGAAGCTACGCAGTCATTTTTTGAAGCAAAAAATGATGGTACTATTGAATTGCGTGGTGTTCGTACTATTAAAAATAAGAATGGTAAAGAAGTTGTTTTTAGTCGCAAAGGTGAAGTTGTCATTCGTGCTGAAGATGGGCGTGAATTACAAACTAATGTTGTTGATTATGGATCGCATGTTCTTGTTATTGACGGACAAAAAATTAAAAAAGGTGATAAATTAGCCGAATGGGATACTTCTGCTCATGTTATCATGACTGAAAAACAGGGAACTGTTGAGTATGTTGATTTGATAAAAAATGTTACGTTGCAAGAAGAATTTGATGAAGAAACGCAACGAAGTGCTAAGATTGTATTAAGCCATAAAGGTGAAAAACATCAACCTGCGATTGCTGTTCTTGATGATGCTGGTAACGAAATAGCTCATTATTATATACCTGTTGGTGCTTATTTAGTCGTTGAAAATGGCGAAAAAGTTTCAGGTGGTGATGTAATTATTAAAACTCCTCGCGCAGCTTCTAAAACAAAAGATATTACAGTTGGTGGTCTACCAAGAATTACAGAACTTTTTGAAGCGCGTACTCCAAAAGATGTTGCAATTTTATCAGATATTGATGGAACGGCTTCATTCGGAGGGCTGTATAGAGGTATGCGTAAAGTTACGGTAAGTTCTGGTAATACATCGTATGATTATTTTATTCCTAGAGATAAGCAATTGATTGTTCACGATGGTGATAAAATTCAAGCTGGTGATACTTTAACTAACGGATCCCCGCTTCTTCAAGATATTTTAAGAATTCTTGGACCTGAAAAATTGCAGCGTTATATTGTTGATCGCATTCAAGAAATTTATCGTCTTCAAGGTGTAGATATTAATGATCGTCATATTGAAGTGATTATTCGACAAATGATGCGTAAAGTTCGGGTTGTAGAACCTGGCGAATCTGATTTCTTGGTTGGAGATAGGGTAGACAAGATTCACTTTAAAACAGTTAATGAAATGTTAAGAGAACAAGGTAAACGAGTTGCTATTGGTACTCCAGTTTTAATTGGTCTTACGACAGCTTCTTTAACCACAGAAAGCTTTTTGTCAGCAGCATCTTTCCAAGAAACTACAAGAATATTGGCTGAAGCAGCAATTTCAGGACAAATAGACAATTTGTATGGTCTTAAAGAAAATCTTACGATTGGTAAGCTTATTCCAGCTGGAACGGGAATTGCCTCATTTCGTAAAAAGTATATAGGTGATAATCTTTCAGATCTTGAACGTCGAGCTCAGGAAGAAGAAAATCGTATGCGTATGATGGAAGAGCGTGCAAAAAATTAAAAGAATGATACAGTTAGAAGTAAGCAGATTAAAATAGGCGCGTAGCTCAGTGGTAGAGCACTGCTTTGACGTAGCAGGGGTCAGCGGTTCAATCCCGCTCGTGCCTACCAGATGATTGCTATTCTTAGATAACAAAAAGCTTCTAAATAAAGCTATAACGTATGAGTGAACGGATGAATGTACAAGAACAATTAAAAAAACACAGTAGTGATACAGGTTCTGCACAAGTGCAAATCGGATTACTGACAGATGATATTACGCGTCTTACAATTCATGTTGGTATTAACAAAAAAGACAGCAGCTCCCGTCGAGGGCTTTTGAAAAAAGTAGCGACGAGAAAAAGATTTTTAAAATATTTAAAAAGAACTGACGTACAAGAATACAAGAAAGTTTTAACTGTTCTTGGCTTGAAAAAGTAATAACTTGCATACGTACTTTCTAAAACGAGAGTGAGAGATTTTTCTATGTCGAAAGACTTCACATTGCCAAAATATGGCTACAAAGTAAAAATAAATAGTGTGGCTAAACAAGCTGATGGATCAGCATGGTTACAGCAAGGTGGAACTGTTTTATTGGCAACAGCAGTATCTGCTCCTGCTAAGGATTTTCCGGGATTTTTTCCGTTATCGGTTGATTACCGGGAGCAATTTTCTGCTGCAGGTAAAATACCTGGTGGGTATTTTAAGCGTGAGGGAAGAGCTACTGATAAAGAAATTTTGACTTCTCGTATTATTGATCGTGCTATTCGTCCTTTGTTTCCTAAAGATTATTTCAATCAGGTTCAGATTATTATAACGGTTTATTCTGTTGATAAAGAACATACTACTCCGACTATTGCATCACTTGCTGCATCACTTGCATTAAGTGTTTCAAAGATTCCATTTATGGGTCCTATTGCAATAACTGAAGTTGGCCGTCTTGACGGCAAATGGGTTGTTGATCCAAGTTATGAACAATCATTAGAATCAGATGTAAAAATTACTGTTGCAGGTACTTTAGAAGGTATTTGTATGGTTGAGGGTGCTACTAATGAAATTTCTGAAAAAGAATGCGTTGAAGCTTTGTTCCTTGCTCATGATGCAATTAAAGAAGTAGTTGTCTGGCAGAATGACATTGTTAAGCAATTGGGAGTTCCAAAAGAACAAGTTGCTTTGGTTGTTGATTGGAATACATGGGAAAAAAGAACCTATGATTATTTAACAGCAGAAAAAATGCAAGGTCTGATTGGATGCAATAAAACTCAACGTAATGCTTTTATTGATGATCTCAAGAAAGGTTTATTTGCTCAGCATGAGCAAGATATTACTGCAGCTTCTGATACCCAGAAAAAAATTATTGATTATATCTTTGAAGAAGAGTTTCAAGTAAGAGCAACAGAGCTTATTTGTGAAGGTGGTAAACGTGCTGATGGTCGTTCATTTGATCAGGTAAGAGCAATTTCAACTGAAGTTGGATTGCTTCCTTTCACGCATGGTTCTTCACTTTTTACTCGTGGTGATACTCAAAGTTTAGCGACTTTAACTTTAGGTAGCGGACAAGATGAGCAACGTATAGAAGATATTATGGGCGGTGAAGTTGATGGTTCCTTCATGCTTCATTATAATTTCCCTCCGTTCTCAGTTGGTGAGGTTAAGCCTCTTCGTGCTCCAAGTCGTCGTGAAGTTGGCCATGGTCACTTGGCAGCTTCAGCGTTCAAATACATTTTGCCTGATAAAGAATCGTTCCCATACACTATCAGAATTGTTTCCGATATTTTGGAATCTGATGGTTCAAGTTCGATGGCTACTGTTTGTAGTTCCACTATGGCCTTTTTAAATGGCGGTGTGCCAATTAAAGATATGGTCGGTGGTGTTGCAATGGGCCTTTTAAAAAGCAAAAAAAGTGATTTTACAGTCTTGACTGATATTAGTGGTTTTGAAGATGCTTTTGGCCTTATGGATTTTAAAGTAGCTGGTACTGAAAAAGGTATTACTGCTATCCAGATGGATATTAAATATAAAGGCGGGCTTGAAAAAGACGTTTTTGCAAATGCATTGGAAAAAGCTCGTGTTGGTCGTTTACATATCCTAGGAAAGATGAAAGAAGTTATGTCAAAACCGAATGAAAATTTGTCAGAATTGGTCCCACAAGTTGTGACTTTCAAAATTGATACAGATAAAATTGGTGCAGTTATTGGTAGCGGCGGTAAAGTTATCCGTCAGATCATTGAAGCAACCGGAACAACTATTGATATTGAAAGTGATGGAACCGTTAAGATATTTGGTCAACCAGGCGCAGGAACAGATCTTGCTGTTATGTGGGTTAAAACTCTCGCTGGCCAAATCAAAAAAGGTTCTTTGTATGATGGTATCGTACGCCGTACCGCTCAATTTGGATTATTTGTTGAAATAGTTCCAGGTAAAGATGGTCTTGTGCATATCTCAGCAATTCCTCGTGAAAACCAACAAGATCTTGATAAAAATTACCCAATCGGCATGAAATGTCGTGTTGAAGTAATTGAATATGATTCAGAATTAGATCGCGTTCGTTTAAAGATCGTCAGCTAATTGGAATTTCATCCTTAAGGAATGGTAAGTATGAAACGCCAAAATGGTCGTCTGTCTACTCAGATTCGTCCTCTGAAAATAACCTATGGTGTTTATGGAAATGCTGATGGATCAGTTTTGTTTGAAATGGGGAACACAAAGGTTTTGTGTTCCGTTTTGATACAGGATGGTGTCCCAGCTTTTCTACGAGGTAAAGGTCAAGGGTGGCTTACTGCGGAGTATACTATGCTCCCTGCAGCTACCCGAGTTCGGACTCCTCGTGAAATAATTACTATGAAGCGTAACAATCGCTCTGTGGAGATTTCTCGTCTCATTGGCAGAGCGTTGCGTGCGGTTGTTGATTTTACAAAATTAGGTGAGCGCACAATTCATATTGATTGTGATGTCTTACAAGCAGATGGGGGAACTCGTACTGCTTCAATTACTGGCGCATACTGTGCGCTGTATCACGCTCAAGCTCAGTTACATCTGGGCAAAGCAAATCCCCTTACTTTTTTAACCGACTCTCTAGCAGCTGTTTCTGTTGGCTGGGTGAATGGTATGCCTCTTTTAGATATTGATTTTCAAGAAGATTCTTCTGTTCAGGCCGATTTTAATTTTGTTATGACCGGAAAAAATGAGTTGGTTGAAATACAAGGTGGAACTGAAGGAGCGCCCTTACCTTGGGATGCTGTTCAGGAAATGAGGCTTAGTGCTCAACAGGGTGTTCATGATTTGCTTATGGCAATTGAACAGTCTCAAGTTACCATGACAGCTTTGCCACTTTCTAAAAAACAGCAATCATTCAGTACCGCCGCATGAATCTTACGCAGTTTTTTTCTGCATGCAATTCACAGTCATTGAATGCCAATTCGGTTGTACTTTTTGGATGTAAACAGTATCCAGCTCTTTTTTTTTCAACAGTACTATCCCATCTCAGAAATAACTATCCTACTATTCCTAAGAAAATAATTTTTGAGGGAGTTCCCTTTTCTTCTATTCAGGGACAGTTTTCAACTACTTTTTTGGGACAAAAAGAGATCTTGTGGTTGGGTGATATTTCAGCTATTGAAGATGCTTCTGTCAAAAAACAGTTATTACAATTTTTAGGCTCCTATAAGGGGCCACATGTACTTATTGGCTCGGTCCATTCAGACGACTGGAAACATGCATCTATTTCATTAATTATGTTAGAAGAACCTGTTTCTGAATCTGATCGAGCATTAATAAGCAGTTTTTTGTTTCCTCAAATTGATCTTGTAAAAATCAAAGATCTTATGAAATATTTTCCTAAATCTTCTCTTGATCAGATGCTTTTACTTATGCAGTACATTCCCTTTCTTGGAAAGAATAGTACTGAATTTAATAAGCAGTGGTTACCAAAACTTATTGCTACAGAAAACTCACTCTTTGAGCTTTCCCAATATTTTTTTGGATTGAAAACAGTTCCTTTTTGGAATGCCTGGCATGCATTAAAAGATGATTATGCAGGTCCATTTTGGACAACCTATTGGTCGGAGCAATTATGGCGTGCATCGATGGTAGTTGGTTTTTATCAGCAAAATAAAATTATCGAAGCAAAGCAACTTGCTTTTCGGTTGCCGTTTTCGTTCATACAACGAGATTGGAAGCTCCATTCAGTCGAGTCACTTCGTAAAGCTCATGCTTTTTTATATGAAGGTGATTGTGCCTTAAAGAATGGGAATTCTGAATTTTTCCTCGACTGTTTTTATAGTAGTTTTCTTAACAAGCAGTTTTAGTTAAAACATTTACAGAATAAATTTTTTTCCATAAAAATGAATAAACAAGCTATTCATAGATTTTTATTTCTTTAAATGATCTGGCTGAATGATGCCTCCGGACATGACAAGGGTCATCGCTTCTTGGATAGTCAGGTTAATTTCAGTGAAATCATTTTCTGTGATAGCGATGAAAAATCCATTGGTTGGGTTGGGTGTCATTGGAACGAATATTGAATAGTAAGTTTCGTGTTTATCAGCTGGGGTAAGCTGAGAAGAAAATTCACTGGTTAAAAATCCGATGCTGTACATCCCTTTACGTGGGAATTCTACTAAGACAATCTTTTTAAAGGTGGGATTATCACTTGGTGAAAATGCATTAACAAGCTGCTTGATTCCTAAATAAATTGGTCGAACAAGAGGTATGCGTGAAAAAAGTGCTTCAAAGAGATTAAAAAACGAACGCATTACAATTGATTTAAGAAAGAGTCCTGCTAAAAAAATGATCAAAAGCATTACGATGATTTCATTGTGGGGAATGTTAGAAAGTATAGGAATAGTAAAATTTTGAAGAGGAGCTAGCACTGTCTTAAGTAGAGCAAATGAGAAAGTTACTATCGTTATGGTTAAACAGATGGGAAGAAGTGTAAAAAATCCATCAATAAGCAGACTCCATATTTTATTGAATATTCGTGAGGTCAGTTTGCGTACTTTTGGTACTATTTTTTTCATCATATTTGTTCCTCTATAGTTTCAAATAATTGTTGTTGAGATGGCATTAATGAATAATTTTCTATTTTAAAGCTTGCGCTAATTGTTCAGAAAGAACTGTTCCAACTGAAAGTGCTTGTTCTTCTGTGGTTGCTTCAACCATGACTCGTAAAAGTGATTCAGTGCCTGAATAACGTACTACTAATCGACCATTGCATAGTGACGTTTCTTGTGCCGCAATAATGTCAACATACGGTTTTTGTGAAAGATCTTTTTTGCATGCAACAGGGGTATTGATCAGTATTTGCGGAAATTTACTGAAAGCATGTAATGACCAGTTTTTTGTAAGTAAGGCTGTTTCGATAATTCGAAGCAGTACGAATAAAGCATCAGCGGTTTCAGAAAAATCTTTAAGAATAATATGGCCTGATGGTTCGCCTCCGATGGTACTTCCAAGTTCCTTCATTTTTTCCAGTACTCGTTTATCTCCTACAGGGGTTCGATAAAACGTTTTCTTTTGGTCTGTCACAAATGATTCAAGGCCTTGATTACTCATGATTGTTCCCACGATCGCACTATTTTTTTCATACTGAGGATGATGCATTAAAAAACCTACAAGATCGTCTCCATCCATAATGGTCCCCGACTCGGTTAGAGCGCATATTCTGTCTCCATCGCCGTCAAAAGCAAAAGAAGCATTAACGGAATGATCAAGAGTGATCTGTTGTATAGTTTCAGGGTGAAGCGATCCACACTGATCATTAATATTTTTTCCATTAGGTTCTGTTGCTAAAGAAATGAGATTGGCGCCAAGGCTTTCAAGAAATGCAGGAGCTGTCTGAGCATAGGCTCCATGAGCACAATCAATAGCTAATGAAAGACCACGTAAAAAATGTTTTGGGAACATTTTTTTGAGTGCATTGTAATAGGTATCAAGAGCGAGTGGGCTTGGGGTATCTGTTCCTAGTTGGTTCATGGCTTGATGCAATGGCGCTTCATAAAACAGTTTAGTAATTTCCGCTTCTTCAGTTACAGACAGTTTGCCATTTTTCTTACTGAAAATTTTGATACCGTTATCTTGATAGGGATTATGTGATGCAGTGAGCATTATGCCAAAATCGTACTCATTTGTTTTTGTAACGAGGTAAAAAAGGGCGGGAGTTGGAATTACTCCGGCGTCAAATAGTGTAGTCGCATGCTGTAAAAGTCCTGTTTTAAGTGCAGCTTTCATGAGCGATGCTGATTCACGTGTATCATGTCCTATAAGAATTCGCGGACTAGTTGAGAGTGATTTTTGAGTCCAATGTGCAAGTGCGTTTCCTAATTGTATAAGATCGAGCGGTGAGAGTGGTGTTATTCCAAATTTTCCTCGTATTCCATCGGTACCAAAAATCGTTTGCATGGTAAGTCCTTTAAGAGTTATAAAGCGGCCAATTGCCAGTGTATAAAAAATAGGTTCAGGCATGAGGTATAGCAGTATTTTTTAACTCTGTTTAATTTCAAGAGTAATGGTGCTTGGTATACAGTGTAACAAGCGCACATTTTTCGGCAAAAAGATCTGCTGATTATGGAGTGTAAGGATCTGTTTTTCTTGTGTGTATTGCGCAGCATTACAATGTATTGATGCTTTATAATGAGCATTAGCTAATGCTCGTCGTGTTCCATATAAAGAGAGTTGTACCGTTTCAGGAGCTTCAATTTTTATATCATCTAAAACATTAAAAAAAGTAAGAGGAACTGAAATCGTTTTTTGTATCTTGTGATGTTCAGTGAAACCAAGCCAGAGGCTGTATCCAAAGAGAAGTGCACAGCATTTAAGAAAGAGTTTTTTGAGATGATGTGGTTTTGGTGAATTGAGCATGAAAATCTCCTGGTAAAGAATGAGACGAAGAAAGGTATTGTTTGATTGCGATACAGGTATTTTGTGCTGATAAGTGTTCTTTATGCTTTCCTCCAGCAATGATGGTATATGTGCGTGTTGTTGGAATGCATTTTACGAGTAGTACATCTGTTTTAGTACTGAAAAAAAGAGCATCTTGAACCCACTGGTCTTGCATTTGTAGGTCTTTAGTGAGCCACGTATCAACAGAGTTTTTGATCCAGTCAGTATTATAGCCCTTTATTTTTGTATGACTGTTGATCCATATCATTTTATCTTGTTGATAGAGATTGCTTGTTGTGATTAATTTTAAAAGTGACAAAGAAAGAGGCGCATCTACAAGCTGAGAGGTATTAACAAGCATTGAAAGATCATCTTTTTTTTCAATAAGATAACAGACTGTTTTATTGTCTCCTGCCGCAGTAAGCGCTGCTCTAACTGCTAATTCAATCCAATCATTGGTAGGTTTTTGAACTGGTTGAATAGCATGGAGTCCTATAAAGTTTTTTTGAATTGTTTCTTGATGTAGAAGTATGAATACAGAAAAAACAAGTGGGCAGAGGATAACCAGTAGAAGATAGATTGTTGAAAGATTCATCAATTGAGTTGCTATAAGAGCAAAACAGTATCCATACAATGAAAGAGCAAGTGGTTTTTGTTTGTCATATGAGAGCCACAATGAAAAATAATAAATACCACTGCTTAAGATGATTATTTCAATTATATCTTGCCAGCGGGCTATCAGTAGATACCACCAGAATGGAATTTCATGCATCATAATGACTCCTTGAGTAATAATTTTTTCACAGGTTAGATGATCCTGAGTATAAATAGCTTTTTCTTTCAACAGCAATGACTCGGTAATAAAAAATCAAAAATAACGTAGTATTGTTTTATAAAATCTGTACACTTCTGGGATCAATGTATATTTCTGTAGGGGTTTTTATGAAGCAACAACTTGCGTTAATTGTTTTTTTTGGAGTTAATTTTTCTTTAGTTCAGGCAGGTGATTTTTATCGTCCAGATTCACCACGTAAGCCGCTCACTGATGTGCAAGAATATGATGCACCACTGTCTCCGCAATGTCGTGTGGGGTGTTTTGAGCTATCACAATCACTTATTGGTGCTGGATATGTGCATAAGAGCTTGAAACAATCTAATGAAGAATTGTTAAAAATAGCAGTAGCAAAAATGACTCTTAAAGAAGCATCAAGCGCTCAACTCAGTGATGGATCTCAAGAGCAAACAGTTTCTATGGAATAGGTGTAATTTTTCTTGACTGAAAAAAAAGTGGCCCTGCAATCGCGGGGCTCTTTTTTTGTAGAGATGAATTTATACAAAAATTCAACATCTAAATAAAAGCTTTATCAAGCAAACTAATAAGTTCTCAAATATGTCATTACCAGTGAAATGAGATCGCGTCAGAGTGCTATGCACTCTGGACAGATCGATTGAGCGTGTGTAACCCAAACGTTACTTTGTAAAAATTCCTATGATAAATTTTTTTTGAATAGAGTTTATAGTAATGGTTTGTACTATATGAAATCAAAGATGATTTTTTCTTGTTACGTTTGGGTTACACACGCTTATTCTCGCTATTAGAGCGTAAAACGCTCTACCACGCTGTCACTTCACTGGTAATGACATAAAAAAATAAGCTGTTCGCATTAATGAAAAGGTTTTTTTAAACCAATAGTAATTTATTCTGTAAAATTCTATTTTTGGATAAGCGCTAAATGAGCTTATTTTATATTGATAATATTTCATTTTGTAAAACTTGTTTACAAAATTATAATTTCTATTATAATAATTAAAAATGGCTTTATAAGTTTAAGCTTATGTAATTAGGATTTTTAATGTACTCATACAATTCAAAATATATGAAAATGGAGGTTTTCAATGAATAAAAAGTTATACATAATAAGCATGGTTATGCTTATGGCAGGGGCTTTTGCACCTGTTCAAGCTGCCTATTTTAGACAAGCGGCTTCATGTTTTGGTGATGCATTTAAACGATCAGTTGTTGCTGCAAAAGAAGTTTCGTCTCGTTTTGGTGGATCATCAGCTCAAGCTACCAGCTCCACTCAATCTGCTGCTCATGCGGATATAAAATCACGAGTTCCTGCTGCCCCAAAATCATTTATCAATACAAAGTATTCAGCGTTACCAGTAGTTACTGCTGCGTCGTCTAAAGCTAAGGGAAACCAAGATTTTTCTTTAGGCTTTTTTCCATTGTTGGGTTTTGTAACATTAGGGGCATTAGATGACTTTGATTATTGGCTGTATAAACCAAGTGATGCTGTTTTTGATTGGATTAGTGAAGGTGAACGGATTATTGAAAAAATTCAAGGATCTTCTGATTCTAAAGAAGAACATAATGCTTTGATTAAAAAATATTTTGATCAGGGACTGGAGCACGGTGGTATAGCATTGTTATGGGAAAAAGGTCAGGCAAATTCACGATATTTTCCTGATAAAAATCCAAAAGAAATTTTAAAAAAATTATGGGATATGGTTTTGCCGGAAGATCGATTATTAGTTCTTTCAAAAGTTTTTAATGGACCGCTTGTTTCTACTGTCGAATCATGCTCTTTATTTCTTGATTTGGTTGATTCTGAAGATCAAAAGATACTGTGTATTTGTCAGTTGTTAAAAGAATTTTTTAAATTTCCTCAAGATGTTTCAACTATAGAGAGTATTATTTCAAATATGTGTGATTTTTTTAGAGACATGCGATGGTCTTTGTTTATGTCTATTAATCACGATTGGAGAACATTAATAGAAGATAAAAACAAAATAAAAGATCAATTAGTGGAGCTACTATTTGATTTATTAGTTCAATCAAAAACAATTTCTTTTGAAGAAAAATTAAAGATAGGCAAGTCTTTTTATTGTTCATGTGAAAATGACCAAATAAATTATACTGAAAAAATGTTAGCAGTGATGTTGATTGATGATTTAGATTTAGATCAGGCAGATGATATTGTAAGGTATTTAGGGTTTTATCTACCTAAAAAAGAATCTGAGAGGATGCTGCTAAGTGTATGGAAACATTGGAAAGAAAATTCTTTAAAAGAGAGTATGGCTAGTAAATTGGTAACATGGAGATTGCTTGAAAATAATATTTTAGAGAATTTATCTTATAAGGATCGTTTAGACTATTTAGCTGATTGTGTTGATGTAAAAGATTCAAACGTCTTGAGTCAATTAGATTTTGAAAAAATATTTAAAGATTTTTCAAAAGAAGAAGCTATGTACTATGCGCATCTTGTATTTGAGATATGCGGTAATAATCTTACAGTACAAAAGAAATTCTATCTGATGAATTTTTATTATAGTCAAGAAGAGATGCTGCAATTTTTGAGTGATACTTATGTAGAATTTGTACCGTTATTATCTAAAAAAATGTCTTCAGGAATAAAAGGTCCTTTATTTTCAGATTTTTTTATTAAAAATTTTTCTAAAATACTGTGCGTTATAGAAGAAAAAGAAAGTGAAAATCTAAAAGCTTTGTTGTGGGATATTACAGAGTATGTTGAGCAGGAATACAAAGATGATCGCATTGTTTTTTTTCATGGGCAGCATTCACAATGGGCATTTTTAGGAGAATGGTTTACTGAACTTTCGCACTGTGTTCAAGAAAGAGAAGCTCTTTTTGGAGATAATTTTGTTCCTTTTCGATTTTCAAATGACTCATTTTTAACTGATGAAGAAGTGTCTATGCTTTGTACAAATGGGCTTACTAAAGAAACTTTTGAATACTATAGATTTTCAATATTGTTTGCGAATTTGCATCTATTTGCAAATAGTTCCGGATCAAATTCATGGCACTATGTTACTACCAACTCAGATCAAACTGTTGGTCAGAAACGATATGATTTTAAGAATGCGTTACAAGAAATGTTTAAAAATTTAGGTCTTTTTGAAGAATATCAAATGTTACTTAGTACAATGAGTTCAGGAGATAAAACAGTTTTTGATGAATTGTACGATCTGTATGAAGACGCGATTAAAGATCAGGGGGATTTTGGAAGACTGCTTATGATTTCTATGTCTCGAGATACTGCTCGTGAACTTGCGTACTCAACAACATCAGGTGGGCCGCTTAAACCAATTATGATTAATGGCAAAGAAACGACTGATGTTGTTGAAATAGCTGATAATCATAATCAAGCACCATTTTACCATGAGTTTGCCATTATTCTTTCTAAAAAAATTCTTGATCCAAAAGCTGCACAAGAGGCTGGTGTTAAGATTAAAGGTATTGATCCGACCATTTATCAACGAACAGAAAAATATATGAAATATGTAAAGCGACGAAAAGAAGTTATAGCTTGGGTTAGAGAGCATTATCAAAAACGAATGGCTGCAGCTCAATAATTTTTTATTTGGATTGAGATCCCCACTGTTACTCGATCTAAAGATCTCGTATCTCTCGGGATGACTTTAGAAAGAAATTTGTCTCGAACATTAATGAACTTATGGCCCTGCAATCGCGGGGCTCTTTTTTTTGAAAATACGGTATGCTTTAAAGATCAATTTTGATTTATAAAGGATTACTCATGAGTAAAAAAGAAATCATTTTAACGGGCGATCGTCCCACTGGTAAGTTGCATTTAGGCCATTATGTTGGGTCACTTGCCAATCGTGTATTGTTGCAAAATTCACATCATCAATTTGTGATGATTGCAGATGTTCAGGCGCTTACCGATAATTTTGAAGATCCTCAAAAAATTCACGATAGTGTCTTTGAAGTTATGTGTGACTATTTAGCTGTTGGTATCGATCCGTGTGTTACGACTATTTTTTTGCAGTCGATGATTCCTGCTATTCCCGAGCTTACCATGTATTACATGAATTTGGTGACAGTTGCTCGGTTAACTCGCAATCCAACAGTTAAGGCTGAAATTAAACAAAAACATATGGAAGAAAGTCTTCCGGTTGGTTTTTTTGTGTATCCGATAAATCAAGCTGCTGATATCACTGCATTCAAAGCAACTCTTGTTCCAGTAGGTAATGATCAATTACCGATGATTGAACAGACAAATGAGATTGTTCGTTCTTTTAATCGTATTTATAAAAAAGAAGTTCTTGTTGAAGCAAAAGCTCTTGTTCCTAAAGTAGGGCGTTTATCAGGGATTGATGGGCAGGCAAAAATGTCTAAATCGCTTAATAATGGAATTTTTCTTTCCGATTCAGCTGATGAGTTAGCTCGTAAAGTAAAAAGTATGTATACCGACCCCAATCATTTACGTGTTGAAGATCCAGGAAACGTTGAAGGTAATCCAGTTTTTGAATACCTTGATGCGTTTGGTACTGATCTTGAAAAAATTGCTGAACTTAAAGCTCATTATCAGCGAGGTGGTCTTGGTGATATGGCAGTTAAAAAATATGCACTGGATGTGTTGGAAGCATTTTTAGCTCCTATTCGTACTCGTAGAAAGTTGTATGAACAAGATCGTGCTCAAGTTATGGGGATGCTCATGGAAGGGACTCAAAAGGCTAAAGGTGTTGCGGCTGAAACGCTTAAAGAAGTTAAAGAAGTTATGCATTTGAATTACTAAAAAAAAGAGGAAAGCATGAAGCAGTTTAAACGATCGATAATGCTTTTTCATCGTGATTTACGATTAGAAGATAACACCGCACTTGTGCAAGCAGTTGCTCAATCTCAAGAAGTTATGCTGGTATTTATTTTTGACAGAATGCAAGTAGGTACAGTAAATGAGTATCGCAGTTCTAATGCGCTTGAGTTTATGGTTGCATCACTTGAAGACCTTGCAGGTCAGGTACATGAAAAGGGTGGAAAGCTTTTTTTCTTTCATGGCCATACACAAGAAATTATTAAACGATTGGTAAAAGAACAGCAGATTGACGCAGTATTTTCTAACAGGGATTATACTCCTTTTGCTCGTAAGCGTGATGCTGACCTTCAAAAACAGGTAGAACATGCAGGAGCAACATGGATATCATGCGATGATGCCTTATTATGTAGTCCAGACAAGCTTTTTACTGGAAAGGGAACACCTTATACGATCTACACTGCTTTTTTAAAAAAAGCATGGGAACTAGGAGTACAGGAACCAAAAAAAATCGGTCAAGCTCTTTTTTTTAAAGGGCACATTACAGATGAGGTTCAACTTTCTTCTATAAAGCGAGAACTGATTATACCTAACTCTGATTTGTTTCAGGTAGGTGGTACCCATGCTGCGCATAAGATTCTTTCTACTATTGGAGCATTCAAAAACTATACTGATAGCAGAAATATTCCTTCACTGAAAACAACAGGTCTTTCTGCTCATAATAAATTTGGTACTGTTTCTATAAGACAGGTGTATGCAGCGTGTAAAAAAGAACGGGTTGATAAGCAGCTTATTATGGAGCTGTATTGGCGAGATTTTTTTACTTACATTGGTTATCATAATCCGACTGTGTTTGGTCATGCGTTTGTTAAAAAATATGATCATATCGCATGGTCTCATAACAAATCATGGTTTGAGCGCTGGTGTGAAGGGACAACGGGTTTTCCGATTGTTGATGCTGGAATGCGTCAATTGAATGCTACTGGATTTATGCATAATCGTATTCGTATGGTTGTAGCTTCATTTTTAACAAAAGACATGCTCATAGACTGGCGTTGGGGTGAACGGTATTTTGCTCAAAAACTTACTGATTATGATCCCTGTGTCAATAATGGAAATTGGCAGTGGTCAGCATCAACGGGTGCCGATGCTCAACCATATTTTAGGATTTTTAGTCCTTGGTTGCAGCAAAAACGATTTGATCCTGAATGCATTTATATTAAAAGATGGATTCCTGAACTAGAGGACCTTTCTATTAAACCGATAGAGCAATGGTATAAAGCTACACAGTCTCATAAAGGGTACCCTGTACCAATGTTTGATCATGGAGACCAAAGTAAGAAAGCAAAATTACTTTTTACTGCAGGCTGATTAATTTAAAAAAGTTAATCCAGCGCTTAAGTACAGAGCAAAACAGCTCCAGATAAAATAGGGTACAAGTAATAATCCTGCCAATCGATTGATTTTTAAAAAAATTTGTATGGTATGCGCAAGAACAACGAGTAAAAAAATAATCCAGAGTGTTGATGGCAAAAGAAGATGCAACCCAAAAAAAAGAGGCATATACAATGTATTGATTATAAGTTGGGCATAATACCAACAGAGTGCTTTGCTGAAAAGACTGGTACGTTTCCAAATGATCCATGCAGCTGTTGCCATAAGCAGGTAAAGAACAGTCCAAACCACTGAGAATGTCCATGAAGGTGGAGTTAGCGGAGCTTTTATGAGGCTGTTATACCAGGTATAGTTTGTTTTTGATGTGAATAATTGTCCAACGAATGAAGCTCCAAATGTTCCTATAACAAATACTATAAAACTTAACTTTTCTTTTATATTTTTTTTCATAGAGGTCTCCTTTTATATTTTTTCTGAAATTATATCCTAATCATATAAGATCGTACGCAATTCTTTAAAAATAGTGAATACTATAATTTGCAACTCTTGCATTTGATTTTCTTATCTTGCTAAGATTAATTTCTCAGACGTGAAGGGTTAGGAAAAGGGAATGAGAATGTTGAAGTTTATTTCTAGAAAAAGAAAGAATCATGCGCATCAGTCGTGGTACATTCAGTACTTTCCAATTTTTGCAGCAATTTTTTTAAGTATACTTTTTTCAGTATGCGTTCTTCAGTATTCGATATATCCACTCTTTTTTATTTCGTAATAACTATTTATCTGGATGCAATCAAATTGTATCTAGATAGGAAGCGTCAATCTTTTTCAGTCCATCTTTAAAATGCACATGTGCAATGGTCTTTCCTCGCTTTTCTTCAAGAGCTTGAATGACTCCAAGTCCGAATGTTTCATGCTTAACGCTTTGATGTTTTCTAAACTTTCCTGAACTTAAAACTCCAGTTGAAGGGTGTGAAGCTGGTAGTTTAGAAACTTTTTCGGATTTATTAGTAACTGATTTGCGAGGCTTTAGTGCTGATTTAACCGGAGATAGAAGGTCTAGTTTTTTGGGAGTAGTACTTACTTTTATAACAGCTTCAGAATGGGTTGGTGTTTGAGAAGGTTTTGAAAAGACAAAAACTTCTGGATTTCCTTGGGTTATCCCTAGCCACTGTGAAAGATAAGCGTCTAGCTCATAATATTGCCAACGATCAGCTTGTTCAAATTTGCAATGTTCATGAGGGAGTTCTTGTAAAAATCGTGAAGGAATTTGATCTTCCATTTGGCCAAATGATTGTCGGTAACGAGCAAAAGTAAATAAAAGTCTATTTTTTGCACGGGTAATACCGACGTATAGTAAACGACGTTCTTCTTCAAGGTTCTCTTTACTATCAAGCGATCTGCCAGAAGGTAAAATATTTTCTTCCATTCCTGAAATGATTACATTATCAAATTCAAGGCCTTTAGCTGCGTGAAGAGTCATGAGAGTAACAACATTTTTTTCTGTAGCGGCTTGAGCATCAATCTGTTCTTGGAGTAAAGAAACTTCTTCAAAGAATGATGTAATGGTTGATTTTCCTTGATTTCCAAAATAATGAGCCGCGTTTAACAGTTCTTTAATGTTTTGTTGGCGCTCATCAGCTTCGTTAGGTTCATAATCTTTTTTTAAATGGGCTATATATTCCGTATCAAGGACAATGTCTGCAATTACTTGAGTAGCAGAATCGTAAGATTTATGCTTTTTAATAAGTGCACAAAATTTGTTGAGAGCTTCGAGTTTTGTAGTAGGAAATAATTTCACATCATGAGCTTTTTTTGCCATATGATGAAGGTCAAGAAGTGGTTCAGCATGCCAAAAATCAAGGAGCGTTTCTTGAAATTTATCTCCAAGCCCACGAAGCGGACAGTTTATGACCCGAGCAAAGGCAACCTTATCAAATGGATTTATGATTAGACGAACATAAGCCATGATGTCTTTAATCTCTTTTCGTTCATAAAATCGGATTCCTCCAATGATTGTATAAGGAATAGAGTGCCTTAAAAGTGCTTCTTCAATGACTCGAGATTGATAATGTGTTCGATATAAAACAGCGGTAGATGTTAATTTTTTTTGAGAATGCAGTAGCTTGCAAAAACGTCCAATAATTTCAGCTTCTTGGTAGCCTGATAGGCAGCGGAGTGCTCGTACGCAATCAGTCCCTTTTTTATCTGACCAGAGTTTTTTTTCATTTCGTTTACTGTTGTGTTTGATGAGATTGTTTGCAACGGAAAGAATTGGTTGTTTTGACCGGTAATTTTGTTCAATTTTTACAAATTTGGTGTTTTTAAAGTCAGATCTAAAGTTGATAATGTTATCGACTGTTGCTCCACGCCAAGAATAAATTGATTGATCTTCATCTCCTACCACACAAATTGAATCGATACAGAACACTTTTTTACTATCAATAGCCATTTCAGAAAGAAGTGCATGTTGAATAGTGTTGGTATCTTGGTATTCATCAACAAGTAAATGACGAACTCGTTCTTGATGAAGTTGTTTAACTTGAGGGTGATTTTTAAAAAGTTTGAGAGCTTCGAGGAGCAAATCATCAAAATCAAAACATTTACTTAGATTTTTTTCTTTTTCATATTCATGCAAAATTTCAGCAAGATTAGGATTCTCAAATGAAAGATCTTGCATAATTGAATCACCAGGAAGTTGATTTTTTACTCGAGATATTTGATGAGAAAGTGTTTGGGGTGTGAGTTTTTTGTAAAGAGGGCTTTTTTTGAGAATTTTGGTAAGCAACGCTTTTTTATCATCTTCATCGATAATAGAAAAAGTATCAAAGGGTAAAAGTGATTGATGGAGTCTCAGTAGATACAAACAGTATGAGTGAAAAGTGCCAATAAAAGGATTGTGTGTTTTGGAATTGGTGAATGAATGAACTCGTTCTTTCATTTCTTGAGCAGCTTTATTAGTGAAAGTAAGTGCTACTATTTGCGATGGTTGTACTTTTCCTTCAATAAGAAGATAGGCAATTCGTGAGGTGATCAGGCGTGTTTTGCCAGATCCTGCTCCAGCTATAACAAGAATGCAGCCATTTTTATGGAGAACAGCTTCTTTTTGTTCAGCATTAAGTTGAGTTTCAAGATAGTGGGTAAATTGGATTTGTGGTTGGGGAATAGAAAGATCAACAGTAAACACGAAACATCCTTGTCTGTGGGCGATTTGAATCTAGTATTATTTTTGTAATTAAGAAAAACTTAGTCTAATACGACTTCTAAGATTAATCCATTTTTAATGAAAAAGAGTCGTTTTTTGGACGACTCTTTTCCATTAAAATAGTATTAAGAAAACTTATTTTGTAGGGGTTTCTTTTCCATTAACTCTTCTAAGAGATAGCGCCGCATGGTCTCCTATGGAATCAAGTAATCCTATAGCTGCAATCAGGGAGCGTTTTGCTGGTTTAATTTCAGCATCATGCTGATTAAGCTCACGTTCTCGTGCTTTGGCAGCTTTTTTTTCTTTTGATTGGAATGTGTCTAATAAACTTGCTCTTCGGCTCGTTGGTGATTGAGTGTTTGCTTTTTTGACTACATTTTTCCATTCTTGAGTTTGAGTAATGGTTCGTTGCTGTATCCCTTGTATCAGTTGTGTAAGATTATCAGTAGCTTTTTTATCAGCTTCAAGTAACATTTGCAGAATTTTTTCATCTGAAAAGCTAGCATATTTTTCTTGTGTATCAATTTCAGAGTCAGTTTCTGCATCTGCTCCAGCATGGCCAGCAAGTGCAAATGTTGATCCTGCCGCCATTGCCGCAGTTAATTCTTCCATACTTTTTGAGCGAGATCTTCTATGCCCAAATTGATGAGATGATGGTGACCCAACACAAGCGGAATCAGGGGTCTTTTCGGTTGCTGAGTAAGGCGGTACAGACGATTGTGGTGCTGATCCATAATAAGAAGGTTGTCCAGTATAAAACATTTGATATCCAGCCGGAATTGGTATTGGTGGGGTTGCAGAATAAAGAGATTGTTGTGAAGGTGCTGCTGTTTGTGCGGGAATGCCATCACCTGGTTGCCACTGATAATTACTCCGAAAAGGTTGCTGTGTTGGAGTTTCAAGGTGTGGGTATGATACTGCTTGAGATTGTCCAGTTTGTTGTGAAGTTGTTTCAAATGGAGACTGGTAGGTCGAGGGGCGCTGGTATTCATTTTCACTTGCGTAAAGTGAGATATGAATACAAGAACAAAGTAATAAAATTGAAAAAAATGAGAAATGGCTAGAATTTTTTAGGATAGATATTGCTCTGTCTGTCATGGTGTTCTCCTTGAATGGTTAGGGAGTAAATGAGACGACTCTGA
>CANNMA010000001.1 GCA_947505805.1 bacterium | reverse complement strand
TACGTTTCCGTAGTTGTCAAAAGAATGTCAAGCCTAGGTAAGGTTCCTCGCGTAGTGTCGAATTAAACCACATGTTCCACCGCTTGTGCGGACCCCCGTCAATTTCTTTGAGTTTTAATCTTGCGATCGTACTCCCCAGGCGGATCACTTAACGCGTTAGCTACGACACCAATTTTGCAACGCAAAACTGACATCTAGTGATCATCGTTTACAGCGTGGACTACCAGGGTATCTAATCCTGTTTGCTCCCCACGCTTTCGTGCTGCAACGTCAGATATGGACCAAGAAGCTGCTTTCGCCATCGGTGTTCCTATCGAGATCTACGCATTTAACCGCTACTCCGATAATTCCACTTCTCTCTTCCATCCTCAAGCTTTTCAGTATCTCTCGCTGACTCTCAGTTAGGCCGAGAAATTAAACAAAAGACTTAAAAAGCCGTCTACGCACCCTTTACGCCCAATAATTCCGAATAACGCTTGCACCTCTCGTATTACCGCGGCTGCTGGCACGAGATTAGCCGGTGCTTTCTATAGTGATAACGTCATCACCTACCCATATTAGAGGTAGTTCTTTCTTCTCACTTAACAGAAGTTTACAATCCTAAGACCTTCATCCTTCACGCGGTGTCGCTGCGTCAGGCTTTCGCCCATTGCGCAATATTCCTCACTGCTGCCTCCCGTAGGAGTTTGGGCCGTATCTCAGTCCCAATGTGGCCGTACACCCTCTCAGGCCGGCTAGCCATCAAAGTCTTGGTAGGCCATTACCCCACCAACTAACTAATAGCGCGTAAGCTCATCCTTAAGCGGCAGCATAAAAGCCACCTTTCTCCCCGAAGGGACGTATGCAGTATTAAACTCGATTTCTCGAGGGTATCCTTCACTCAAGGGCAGATTCTCACGTATTACTCACCCGTCCGCCGCTTTACTTGCTCCCGAAGGAACTTTCGCGCTCGACTTGCATGTGTTAAGCACACCGCCAGCGTTTATTCTGAGCCAGAATCAAACTCTTCATCGCAAAAATTGCTTTTGTTGGGTAATCCTGTCACTTTTTCTGTGGACAAATTTTTATTCATAACAGACTAAGAAAAATTATCTTAATCGTGTTACGACTTATTTTATGAGTTTCTTATGTATTTCAAAGAGCTTTTAATTTTTTCTAATTGCAACTTGTTTGCTAAAGGTAGAATCTATTATACAGGTGCTTTTTGCGTTGTCAAACTTTTTTTGAAGTTTTTTTTGAAGGTTTTTGTTGATAAATCTTAAGCTCGTTTTTGCGAGACTTTTTGTTGCTGATTCGTACTGTTTAGCATCTGTCTTTTAGCGTCTTTAATGTCAATTGTTTTTGCTACTTCCCAAAAACATGATCCTATTGTAACCGCTGGTTCAATAAAAGCAAGCTTTTTCTTTTCCGATAAAAATAAAGTTAAAAAACTACTATGTTTTTGAGTCAACATTTCTTAAAAAATTAATACTAACTTCCCTTAATTACTCTTTATGAACACTGCCAATAATAGCTTCTATAAGGCATTTGAGCGTATTTATTGTGTCTTTTAAGTCAGTATTTATAACGTGATAGTCATACATCATATCTTTTTTTTCTTGAGTAACTTCTCTTTGCGCTTTTTCTATTCTTTTCATTATAACTTCTCTAGAATCCTCCGCTCTCTTTTCAAGTCGATCTCGTAATGCATCTAATGTAGGGGGCATCAACCATATCAAAACGATCCCTTCAACAGATTTAAGTGCTCGCGCTCCTTCTTGATCTAAGATTAAAAGATAAGAACATAAGCTTATTTTTACTTTTTCAAGAACAGACCGAGCCGAACCATATGAGTGACCACAAAATGTACTTGTTTCCAAAAAGAATCCTTGTTCTCTTTTTAAGAGAAATTCTTCCATCGTTATAAAATGATAATCTTTTCCATCCACCTCATGCGGTCTGGCAGCACGAGTTGTATACGTCACTACTCGCTCAAGAGGATGGGACTTATTTGACCAACTTGAAATGACTCCTTCAACCACTGTTGTTTTACCAACCCCTGATGGCCCCGAAATAATAAAAACTTTACCATTCATTTTGGTGAAATTCCTTCCTTATATATAGTGAGCTCAAAAATAGTCTCAAAATATTATTTTTTTGCTCATGATTTTCAAGCCACATCGTGGATTAAAAATTGGTTTTAAACAACTCATTTTAGCACCAGTTTTTAATTCGTGGTAGAGTAACAATCTACCCGTAAAAACAAACCCATCAGCATGAATCTAAGGAATACTATGATACTTGATATACTCACTGAAGAATTAAAACAGTTAGAACCGGATGTTGCCATTATTAAAACATATTGGAAAAATGCGGACTACGATAATCGAATTATTATTCTCGAAAAAAAAGGACAAGCGGTTTCTAATTGGCAAGATGCTGCTCAAATCAACATCCTTAAAGAACTACAAGCGTTAAAAAACCAGCGGGAACAGTATCATGATATTATTGCTCGCTACGAAGACACTGCAGGCCTTATTGATCTTTTTAAAAATGATGAAATTGAACTTCAAAAACTAACCATCGATGTTAAACAATTAGCTAAAGCTATTCGCAATTTCAAAATTCAACTTCTACTCCATGACGAACAAGATACATCACCCTGTTTTATTAGTATCAACTGCGGAGCTGGTGGAACGGAATCACAAGACTGGGCAGAAATACTTCTTCGAATGTACACTCGATTTTGCGAACAACAGAATTTTGATTTCTCTATTATTGATTATGTTGTAGGTGAAGAAGCCGGCATTAAAGGCGCAACTCTTTTTGTTAAAGGTAAAAATGCTTATGGCCTTTTAAAAAATGAGCATGGTATTCATCGTTTAGTAAGAATTTCTCCCTATGATGCAAATAAACGTCGTCACACTTCTTTTGCAGGAGTACATGTTGTTCCTGAAACCCCAAAGGTTGAAATTGCTATCAATACAGAAGATTTAAAAATCGATACTTATCGAGCAGGTGGAGCGGGCGGACAACACGTTAACAAAACTGAATCTGCTATTCGAATCACACATATCCCTTCAGGAATTGTTGTTCAATGTCAAAATGAACGATCTCAAATTCAAAACAAAGAAACTGCTTTAAAAATGCTCAAAGCAAAATTAGCGCAAAAACAAGAAGAAGAAGCTCTTGCAAAAAGTGCTTCCTATGAAAAAAAGAAAATTGAGTGGGGCTCACAAATTCGTTCTTATGTTTTACACCCTTACAAAATGATTAAAGATCATCGCACTGACTTTGAATCTCAACAACCTGATTTAGTACTTGATGGAGATCTTATGGGATTTATTGAAAGCTGTCTTGTACAAAATTCTTCAGCTCACTGAATGATTCCAATTCACAAAAAGCTCTTCGTTATACAAATAGCTGAAGAGCTTTTTTTATTATTAACACCTACTAAACTGATTATTCTTTTTATTCAAGTAACTGAAGAGCTTCTTTTTTATAAAGTTCAACATTAGGTTGATCAAAACAATCAACTTGCAAAAGAAAACCAAGATACATCATTTCCATAATTTTCCACTGCACAAATTGACCAATCGAATATTCATTCTTTGCTGGCAAAACAACAGTAGAAAAAGGCCGCCCAGTCTTTAAATAAGCAGCTTGAGTACCTTGCGCAAGTGCATGCATAATTCCCGAAAATGCTTTCCCCTTCCATAAAGGTGCATCCTCTGGAATCGTTATCGAATGAGCACTTTCTGCGACAGAAACAAATGTTGTAAATTTATCTCGTGGACCACCAAGATAGAGCTGCGCAACTGAATGCAAATCAATACTTCCTAATGAAACAGTCGGCGTAATACCCGCAAATACTCGAGCCCCATTAACATCAAATTCTTTTCCAAGACTTTCTGCCATTAATTGCCGATACCATTTCCCAAGAGCTTCTAAATCAACTGAAAACATAAAAAGATCACTTATACGTATATGTTGTCGATAGTAATAATAATGAATGGCAGCACTCATAGCAGCAGGGTTTAATCTCATGTCTTTATTAAAACATTGCTGTGTCATATGAGATGCACCAGCTCGCAATGCTTCAATATTAATTCCAGCCAAGGCAAGAGGAAAAAGACCTACAGCTGAAAAAAGTGAATACCTACCACCAACTTTTTTAGGAATTTCTAAAAGTCTGTACTTTTCAGATTGAGCATGAATCCACAATGGAGAACCATTATCAGTTGTTACAATAATATATTTTTTATAATCATAGGGCCGATACTGTTTAAGAAGAGCAACAAGAACATAAAAATTTGCAAGTGTCTCAAGCGTAGTTCCTGATTTTGTCACCACATTGATAATAATCGTGTTACCTACTCCAAGCTCTTTTTCAAGAATTGTCATAATTGTATACATTCGATCACTATCAACTGTCTCTGCAAAATAGACCCGCAAAGCATGACCTTGAGAATCGCGCACTCTTCCTTGAATCGCTTGCAAAACAGCTTTTGCTCCCAAACTTGATCCACCAATCCCAACCACAACAAGCACAGTTGGCTGTAATGCTTGTATATCGACAACTGCGGTTTGAACCTGAATAAAGAGATCTTGATCTTCAGGAAGATTTACACATGAAACAGAATCGCTATAGTGATCATCATTCTGTACAATCCTAGAAAGATTTTCTTGAAAATCATAAAGCCCTTTATCATGAATTATCTGCAAAAGTTTTTCTACAGAAACTCCACAACTTTCTTGATATCTAAATTTCATAAAGCTCATATCTATTTTTCGGAAGAAAATTCACGCACTGCACTTTGCTTATTCTCTTTACTGCTATAAGCAGAGAATAAAGATACGTAGAATAAAGCTTTTAATGCATAAATACAATCACAGCTTGAATAATCATGAAAAATGCATATGCGGCAAGCATACCCGAACACAATGGCTCAAGATCAATTTTTTTGCCAACAAGTAATGACGATATTCCACCAAAGACCAACCCAAGGGTCATTGAAAGAGGCATTAAAAGACCTCCAAGTACTAGCATAGGATTAACCTGAGTACATTTAAGAATAAATCCATATGCAATACCACATAACACAACGTAATAATCAAAATGAATCGCCTTCACCAAAAGCGCTCTTCCTTGAGCTCTTTCAGCAAACAATACCTCTGATCCTAATTCAAAATGATTCACCAGCAACCACATAACCACACCCAAAGTTATTGAACAAACAACAACTCCAAATAACTGATACCGAGCAATTCTTTTTTGATCAATTCCTGCAAGCATTCCCGCTTTACGACCAAAAAGACCATCTGTTGCTATTCCACCACAAGCCTCCACAAACGTTGCCAGTACCGTAACTTGCAAGGCATCAAGTCCAAATAAAAACATACCGGGGACCATAACAAAAGTTGCAAACCTTCCAAGAAGCGCAAGACCTATTTTCCCTGCAATCACCGCAATTTGATACGCACAAATAATAGAAAAAAGAATACTGTAACATTGCGCAGGGAATGAAAAATGAGATTGAAAAAAAACATACGATACAAAGATAAAAATAGGAAGGGCGGTAAAAAAAACCATAAGTAAAGATTTTCTATCAGTTTTAACAGTTGAACCTTTGATCCACTTTTGCAAAAAATCAAATAACTGTTTTGGCATAGAAATAAGACCATAAAATGCACCTATTACAACCATTCCACTACAAAAGGCGAATAGAAATTCTGAAATTGAAAGCTCTGAAAAATAATATTTATTCAAAATATCAACAATGAAAATCTTACTAAGAGAACCTATAAGCAGCGGCACCGTAATCATACTTCCTGCTATAAACCCAATAGACCAAAGCATTGGCATCATACTCATAGTAAATTGAATAGATGGAATAGAAAATAAACCAAGAGAAAAAGATCTACTTAAAACAAGATTTTCTGGAAGAATATGTGTTTGAAACCAACTGCTCATTTGTGCGCAAGAATAGATTGTAGTTGCAAAAAATCCCCCTAAAAGCTGTTTTAGTTTGGCCACATTATTCAAAGAACTTGTAATCTTATAAATCGATGTCCCAACAGGAAAAGCAAGTTGCTGATCTTCTAAAAGGGATTTTGCCGAAATAGAAGCAACCCATAATCCAAGAAAACCTGCTGCAGAGGCTAGCAATGTAACTCCTGAAATAAACTGATACGGATTTGATGCCCATGCGGTAAAAAAAGGTTTATCAAGAAAATATAAGGTAGGAAATGAAAATCCAAAAGCTATCGCCATAATTCCACCAATAGATCCTGCAACTACTGATAAAAGAACTTTTTCTGTAGTATATGATGGAAAAAATCGCATCAAAAGAATTCCTAAAAGTGCGAGTGTTGGCCCCATCCAAGGACCAATTGGTGTTGCCATCGCTATATATGCCATAACGCTTGTTGAAAAAATAGAAAACAAAACCGCGCATACAAGAGTAATCAATGCCATACTTCTATCTTTCATTAAAATTATCGATATCAAAACCAATGTAACAAAAACAAAATTTTTAAAAAGAAAGATCATTAATTAATCTATAGTAAACAACCGTTACTTTTTCTTAGAAGGACTCTGCACCGCATCCATACTTTGAATAACCATCTGTTCATCTTTATGCTGTTGATCACGAGAGCCAATAGTAGCTTTTTGATTAGAAGCGCCACCACGAATAGTATTAATAAAACTTTGTATCTCCATAACAAGAGTATTTCGCTGATCATTCATCAAAACACATCGCTGATTTTTTGGATCCAACAGTTCAATTTTTTGTTGATTTAGTAATCGAGTTGCTAAATCATGAAAAACTTTATTTGATATCATTTGTGACTTACTAGTAGAAGATTTTTGAAAAAGATTTTTAAGCATCTCAAATTTCCCTTTAGCTATAAAGAATTTTTGTACTTTATCAAAGCATCCTTTAGCTTGTGAAAATGCATTTGCAAGATCTTTAAAAAAAGCCATTACCCTTTTTTTTACTTCTTCAAAAAAAACTTGCCAATCAGTTAAAGGCTCTTGAGGTTTTTCTGGTAACACATCGGACATCCATTTATAGAAAAAATCCCATTTTTCAGCTACAAGTTTATCATTCTCTTCTAGTGCTTGATGTAAAGACTTTAAGGCAACTGGATCTGTTTCAGTAGCAATTTGCTGCTTTAAAATTGTTCCCTTATCTATTTGCAGTAAATAATCTTGCCAAAGAAGCTCATTTTGGGCCAACTCCAATTTAGTTCCAAGTGTAACCGCAAACTCAAATGCTTGTAGTTTTTGCTTTTTAAGTTTTTGTACAGCACCCTTAAAAGCTTGTTCAATCAACTCAAGCTTAGTAAAAAGAGCATTTGTCGTTAAATGAGACTGTATAATTTTAAATTGATCATCAAGTAATATTTTTTGAGCAGAAATTGCTTCTAAGGTTTGTTCAAAATCATACTGCTTTTCTAAAAGCGTGGTCATGAAACTTTCAAGATCGTCTATACCTTTTTTTGAATACAAATTATTAGAAAAAAGGTTATCTATTTTCACTTCACCCTGTAGCTGTTGAGACGCTACTTGATGTTGTGCTCGAAAAAGTGATTCGGTAAGTTTAATAAGTTTATTATTCAAAAATGTTGCACCATCAAGAACAAGAATTGGCTCTTCTTTATAAATTCGAGCTACAAGCCCCCTCAAAGCTTCAACAGTTGGTTCATCCATTCTATCAATTTTATGAACATTGGATAAAACCTCGCTCACCCCTTCCAATAATTCCCCTATTATTTTTGTTTTATTAGTAGAATCAGTTTCGTTCAAATCTAAATATTTTTGAGCTACGTCAATTAAAGGGTCATTTTTAGCAGCATCTATAAACATTCTACGTTTTTCGATAAGGGTTTCATTGTCTACCGGATGATTATTAGTAGTTGGAATTTCTCTAGGAACCTGATTACCGTGATTCAATAAATCAAATATTTGACTTAAAGTCTCTTGAGAAAGTGGTTGATCAAAAGTTGATTGAACAACCTGCGTATCAATCGGAACTTGTGGAGCTGGAGGCTTCAAGCCAGAAATTGGATGTCTTTTTTGACTACCAGCAAGATTAGGGTCAGAATTAATACCTTCAACCCTAGGTTTATGAGGCTTTAAAGATGAATCATTATTAGGATCATCCAAATCATCGCCAGGATGATTGCCTGACTGATCGTCAGAAGGATTTTTTTCAAGATTAAATTCAATAGGATCAGGCGCAAGAATACATCCTGAAACAGCAATCATTGCTACAAATAAAAAACTTTTCTTCATTACTTTCTCCTTACTACCCCGTAACCCATAAAAGTAAGATTACTTATACCAATAAAAAAAAAGCAATTACTAAAAAAAATTGATTACTCTTTTCATCTATAACGACAACTGGACTTGGAAAAAAATGTAGATGATTAATAACCAGCTAAAAAATGAATATGTATATGGAATACAACTTGACCTGCTTGAGCCCCATTATTACTAACCAATCTGAACTGATTAGTTTCAGCAGATTTTTCAGATAATTTTTGAGCCACCATCAATAGGGAGCCCGCTAATAAAGAATCACTTGGCTGCATTTGACTAATAGCAGAAATATGTTTTTTGGGGATAATTAAATAATGAATAGGAGCCTGAGGATTAATGTCTTTGATAACTATGACATCATCAGTTTCATCAATAATTGTAGCTGGAATTTCTTGAGCAATAATTTTACAAAAAACACAGGACTTATTCATATTCTCATTCTTTTTTATTTCTAAGAAGTTCTGTGGCAAAAACATAAAAGCATGGTGCCGGGAGCCGGACTCGAACCGGCATAGTGTCGCCACCGCGGGATTTTGAGTCCCGTGCGTCTACCAATTTCGCCATCCCGGCGCATTTATGTCAATCAAGTTAAAGTGAAAGAGTAATGAAAAAGGATAGATCCGTCAAACGAATTTACTATTTCTATCCTTTTATACCATCTTTTAACCAAGAACATTCCCTATTGATAAACAATCGGCTACCAACTGAAATTCTTGCAAAAGCTCAGAACACTCTGTTCTATATGGCTCAGGAAGCTTATTTAAAAGAGTTCTATAGGTTGAAACATAAGCATTAAACGCAGGTATAAATGAAGATTCTAAAGAAACATCAAATCCTGCTAGATAACGAAGCTCTAAATATCTTGCAGGAGCATACATAGCCCACATTTCATAGACAGCACCATTTTCTTCAGTCTTAGAATACAGTTTTTTATACTGCGCAACAGTCTTTACTATTGAATAATTTGTAACATTGAAATTCTTCTTAAAGGCTTCATCGGTAAAATTATCACGAATAAACGCATCTGCTTTTGCATTATAAACATGAGCAGGAACTATTTTTACAACAGGTGGGTTAACAACAGAAATAGAAATCAGTGGTGTATCATTCAAAATTGCTTGAGCGTACAAAGAAAAATTTTGATATCCAATCATCACAAGAGGAGCAAGCACAGAATTAAACGTTACATTTTTTTGTAAAAAATTAATGAAGTCGGTATAAGCCATTTCATAACTAGCTGCAATTCTCTTTAATTCAGCATCAGGATCAAGTGCCATAACCTGATTTTGCGACAAAGTTTCACCCTGTTTTGTTGTCATAACCATATCAGCATTTAATAACTGAGAACTGAATGTATTTTTTACATTTATAATTTGTAACAAAGCAGAACCAAATTGATATTTTTGCAAAGTAGCATCAGATTTTTTTGAATAATATTTCTTTTGATACATCGCTAATAATGTTTGATATTCAACAACTTCCTGAGAAGCTAGAAGGTCTGAATCCTTGCCAGCTGTTTTACTCCCAAATGGTGTAACTTTTAAATCTGTAAGCGCATCTAAATAAGGAACAACAAGGGCTGTCATCTGCTTTTGAAGCTCTTCTTTTTTTAGATCTGGCTTCACAGGATTTGGCTTTGTAGGAGGATTTGGCTTCACAGGATCTGGCTTTGTAGGATCTGGCTTCACAGGATTTGGCTTCACAGGATCAGGCTTTACAGGATCAGGCTTTGTAGGATTTGGCTTCACAGGATCTGGCTTCACAGGATCTGGCCTTACAGGATCAGGCTTTGTAGGATTTGGCTTCACAGGATCAGGCTTTACAGGATCAGGCTTTGTAGGAGGATTTGGCTTCACAGGATTTGGCTTCACAGGATTTGGCTTCACAGGATCAGGCTTCACAGGATCAGGCTTCACAGGATTTGGCTTCACAGGATCTCGCTTTACAGGATCAGGCTTCACAGGATCAGGCTTCACAGGATCAGGCTTCACAGGATCTGGCTTTACAGGATCTGGCTTCACAGGATCAGGCTTCACAGGATCAGGCTTTGTAGGATCAGGCTTCACACGATTTGGCCTTACAGGATCAGGCTTTGTCACAGGATCAGGCTTCACAGGATCTGGCTTTACAGGATCAGGCTTTGTCACAGGATTTGGCTTTGTAGAATCAGGCTTCACAGGATCAGGCTTCACAGGATCAGGCTTCACAGGATCAGGCTTTGTAGGATTTGGCTTCACAGGATCAGGCCTTACAGGATCAGGCTTTGTAGGAGGATTTGGCTTCACAGGATTTGGCTTCACAGGATCTGACTTCACAGGATCTGACTTCACAGGATCTGGCTTCACAGGATCTAGCTTTTGAGTGTCTAAAGTATTCATTGCTGCAAGTTCAAGCTCTAATTCTGAAATCTCTTTTTCAAAAACAGCTACCTCTGTATTTAATGATGGCAATGCACCCCGTAAGGACATTGTTCCCATACCTACTACTATTAAAAAAATCTGATTCATTTTTTTCATTGACCCTTCTCCTTTTCCAGGTTTCATTCAAAAATTATGTTCTTTATTTCCCAACCATTAAACACATTGATTCTGGTAAACTACTGCCAAAGCTATACATAACTGGGCATACGTAAAGGAAGTATGAATTTTAATTTTTTTCTTGCGACTCGTCAGGCCAGCCACAATTTCAAGCTCACTTTGAGTAATTTTTAATAATTTAGAAAGTTCTTTTATAAGCTCACGATTAGCATCGCCCTTTTCTGGAGCGCTTTTTAAAAAACATTTAAGCTCACCTGATTTATCTCTGATTACAGAAAATCTACCAGATAAGGGAACAACTTTTATATCAAAAATTAACGCCATACCGAACCACTTAGCTTTTTGAGTGTTTTAAAACTTGCATTAATACGTAAATTCCGTATTCTTTTATAACCTTATTGATATATGCGAAAAAAAACAATTTTGGAGAGATGGCTGAGTGGTCGAAAGCGCTTGCCTGCTAAGCAAGTTTCTGGCGGAAGCTGGATCACGAGTTCGAATCTCGTTCTCTCCACCAGTCTTTGCCTATTAAGCCTCGACCGGTGCTAGTTTTTAGATATAAGAACTACATGTAGCCATATTGTTTTTAACTTAAGAACAACACATAAGTATCAATTAAAAGTTCTATGAAATATAAAGTTTAAAATACCCATAGATTATGGGCGCCCATAGCTCAATTGGATAGAGCGTCAGACTACGGATCTGAAGGTTGTAGGTTCGACTCCTTCTGGGCGCACCAGTTTTTTTACGTTTTAAGGCGTAGTAAATCCTATGAAGTATTTATAAATATCTTGTTGGAGAGGTGGTAGAGTGGTCGATTGCGGCGGTCTTGAAAACCGTTATCCCTAATAAGGATCGTGGGTTCGAATCCCACCCTCTCCTCCAGATTTTTAAAAAACTTTATTAAAAAATATTTACTTACTTTCAGTTCAATAGATCAAAAAAATCTAAAAATCTATTGCAAATCTATTTTCGATTACTTCAACTAATTTTGTAAAAAATAAGCTATATTGCGACTAGAAGGCCCTAAAAGATTTTGACGTATTCAAAAAGTCTATTAGACTAAGCTTTCTAAAGTGTGAGGATATTTTAAATCGCTATCAGTACGAGGTGCTTATATTATGGTAGTAACATTCAAAGACATTCGTTCAATTATATCAAGAATGAGCCTTGTAACGTTCATAATAAGCTGCTCAACGCAAACTATTAACGCCGAAACCTCATCAATTACAAAGTTTATCTCGGATCAAACGATTTTTGTTCTTCCTGAAACAGACAATCTTATTTTTGATACCATTGCTCAAGAAAACATGAAAACACTGAATCAAATGAGCTCTGATTTTAAAGCTTCAGAAAATATGGAGTCTAAAGGGCACAAAAAATGGCATGAGGTGCTTATTGATACCCTTGATGACCATTTACATCTTGACCCTAAAGAAAAACGCCGACTCACCCTGATGCTGTTTGCCCAATATGAAAAAAAACATCCATTTACTCCCAACACAGTCCTTGATAAAAATTCTTGGCAAGATCTTGAAATCTTGTGCGGACCAAAATCGGACGTTACTCATTATCTTGGCGCAAAAATAGATGAAACAGTAACTGAAGCTGGTAAGGTTATCTTTTTTAAAAAATTAATTGAACCAACCTGCCAACCAGAAGTACTTTTAAGTAATCAAAAAATTATTCGCGAACTTTATCAGAATGAAAAGCTGTTTGCAGAATTTGAAAAAGAACTTGTTCGATTTAAAGAAGCAGAAAATATTATTCTCTCTTTGTGGCATGAAGACATCTTTTTTGATGCACTCAAACAAGATGAACTTAATATCTCTTGGGCGCCAAAAGCCTCAAAATATATCAATACAACTCCTGGACTTGTTGAAATGAATGCCTACACCAAACTTGCAAGTTCTGTTACTGCTAATGGTGTAATGGCGCTTACTGCATTTACCGTTCCTTTAGTTGGTTTTTCTTATTTTACAGGGCTTAATTTATTCTCTAAAGACTCTGACATCAAAGAATATATTGATGGCTTAACAACAAGTGCACGCATCAGCTTCTTTGGTTTTGTATTTTGGGGAATTAAAAAAATGTATTCTGAATCTGCTAGACCTGCCATTACAGGAGCAGAAACGCTTGTTGTTGGACCATTTACTGGTTATCCAGCACTCTTTTTTCCAGATTATTTACGCTACATTTTCGCTTTTAGACACTGCTTACAAACAAAACTTATTTATGCTTCACAGTATATTGATGCTCTCAAAAAAATAGCTCAAAAAACTCGTGAATGCCCAACATTAAAACTCTATTGCCCAGCTATTGCAAACCTAGAAAATGAATTAAATGATCTAGGAAAAGAATCAAAAGACATGAATCAACTTTTAACACTCCTACAAACAAGTACCTTTCAGGGTGAAGCATCATTCTTTTCTTGGTATGGTAGATGTAATGTTGCCTATCAACTTCTACATAAAGTGAAAAATAAATTAGTGCATCCAATGATGATTGTTGGTGAGCTTGATGCATACTTATCCTGCGTAAGACTTATTAAAAAATTTGAAGCAAAGAATGTTCCTGTATGCTTTCCGCAATATATATGTTCTCAAGAGCCGGCACTTGCTATTACAAACTTTTGGAACCCAAGCCTTCCTGCCCATAAAGCAGTTTCCAATTCTCTTATGATTGGTTATGCAAATCCAAAAAATATAATCGTTACTGGCCCTAATGCTGGTGGTAAATCAACCACTATGAAAGGTCTTTTAATCAATATTATTTTGGCCCAAACATTTGGAATTGCGACAGCAGAATCACTTATCTTCACTCCTTTTGCAAAAATAATTACCTACTTAAATATTACAGATGATATCGCTGCTGGAAAATCACATTTTAAAGCTGGAGCCTGCAGAGCTCGTGAACTTATTCAAACAGCACAATCACAAATAATTCCTGACTTTACGCTCACTGCTGTTGATGAAGTTTTTAATGGAACAACCTTTTATGAAGGGCAAGCAGCTGCATATGCTCTTATCGAACAACTAAGCACATTCCCTAATAATATGTGTATTACTATTACTCACTTTCCAAAAGTTCCTTTCCTTGAAGAAGAATATCCAGGACTCTTTGCTAACTATAAAGTAACAGCTCGTTTTGACGAACATAATAACCTCGTTTATCCGTATAAATTAGAAAAGGGAATATCACATCAAAATATCGCCTTTGAAATTTTGAAAAGAGAAGGGTTTAATGATACCTTTCTTAACAAAGCGACAGATATTCTCGCAGAAAACAATGGCGAAAAGGATGCCCAATGAACACAAAACGTTTTTTTAAAAATAAATTGATCCGTGACAACATGCTCGAAGTCTTTAAAAAGGAAGGTTCAATCCCTACCTACACAGAACTTAAAGATGACAATGACTTTCTTGAAGCAGTAACACAAAAACTGATTGAAGAAATGCAAGAAGTTTTTTCTTCAGAAGATCTTAATGAACTTATCGAAGAACTAGCTGATTTTGAAGCTGTTTTAGAAGAATTCAAAGCTCTTTTAAAGATAGATCAAAAAACAATTGATGCTGCTCGCGCTAAAAAACTTGCTGAAAAAGGTGGCTTCAAAAAAAGAATTCTTCTTGAACATATTGATGTGCCTGTTTCAAACAAAGAACTTATCGAATATTACGAAGAAGAAGATGAGCGTGCACCAGAATTTGATTTAGAAAGTCTCGGCATAGAAGATGATGAAGAAGACGAAGAATAAGATTTCTTAAGGAGATAATAAATGAAAGAGACGCACCATCCACAACTAGAACATTTTAAATTGCATGGGAATTGTCTTTCATTTACTCAAAAGCTCTTTTTTGAGCCTCTCATCAACTTCTTTAAAGAAAATAATGCAAAAATGGTTACAATGTCAGTATTCTCAGGAATAGTGACATTGTTTTTTTTATACCTGGGGAGAGTGCATGTTTGAGGCTTTTTTTTACTTACTTGCTCTAATTGATAAATATGTTTGGGATTATGTTGGTATACCAGCAATTCTTCTTCTAGGAATTATTCTTTCAATAGAATCACACTGGTTTCAAATAGTTAATTTCAGAAAAATAACTGCTCTTTTCTTTTCATTTTTTAAAACAGAACATGACACTGGTAAACGAGGTATTCATCCATTAAAAGCCTTTTTTGCTTCGTTGGGTGGATGTATGGGTATTGGAAATATTGTTGTTGTCTGCACTGCTGTTCAAATTGGTGGACCCGGAGCTGTTTTTTGGATGTGGATTGCTGCAATCATCGGAATGATTGTTAAATATGCAGAAATTTATCTTGGCATTAAATATCGAGTTAAAAATCAATCTGATAGTTACGACGGCGGACCGATGTATTTCTTACAAAAAGCAACTTCAAATAGTTGGATCCCTCGTATAGTTTCTGCGCTACTTTGTATCTATGGGGCGGACATGTATATGTTTCGGATCATTACTCATACAATGACTTCAATGTGGGGGCTCAACCATTATCTCGTTGTATTTTTTTTACTCGCAGCAATTATTTACGCAACACGAAGAGGAATTGAAGGGGTTGGGACTATAACAAGCATCACTATTCCTATCTTTTTTGCAGTTTTCTCTTCAGTATCCATTTTTATTTTTATAAAAAACATAGCTCTCCTTCCTGGTATTTTTAAATTGATTTTTACATCTGCCTTCACAGGTCACGCAGCAGTTGGAGGATTTGCAGGATCAACGATTTTAATGGGAATGTCTCATGGTATGAAGCGAGCCTGTTATTCAAGCGACATTGCCATTGGGTATGCCGCAGTTATCAACAGTGAAACAGAAGAGGCCGACCCTGCAAAACAAGCAGCCTTAAGCATTTTTGGTATCTTTCTTGATACTTTTGTCGTATGCACCATGAGTGTTTTACTCATTTTGGTAACAGGCCTTTGGAACCAAGGAATCCATGAAGGTCACATTGTTGCCCTTGCGATTGAAAATTATATTTCATTTATCGCAATACTCTGGCCTGCATTTATCTTCTTGCTTGGCTATTCAAATATCATTGCTATCTTTTCTGTAGGACAAAAAGCTGCCCAATTTCTTTCTCCCCATTATGGCAAATCGCTCTATATAGGCTATGCAATTCCAATATTTTTACTGTTCTCCTTTATTGGAACAGAACGACAACTGTTGACGATCATGTCTACCGTTGGAGTTTTACTATTAATAATCAACTTGTGGGGAATTTTTGTACTCCGTAAAAAAATATCCTATTCCCTTTCTGAAACGATTGATCCAAAAATATAAAGAATAAAAATAAAAAAAAGAGAATATATGAAAACTAAAATACTTACAATTCTGGTCATGATGTCCAACACCCTTTCATTATACGCATCCTTGCCCCATGATAATCGTAATCTTACCTATGCCGATCGATTACTTTTTTGGGGAATAGAAAAAGACTCACATGAAGATATTGAACGAGCCCTTACAGCAGGAAATGCTAATATCAACACCTATGACCCTATAACTCAAAAATCTCCTCTCGATCGAATAATAGAAAAAAAACTTTTTGGAGCAGCTCGATATTTATTAAAAAATGGGGCCGATCTTTCGATAAATAAACATCATTCATCATCAAATTATTCTAAAATTCTAGAAAAAAAACACCTTGCTTTTATTCCCTTTTTTTTACAAATGAAAGTCCCTTACCTTCAAGGCAAATCAAAAAAAATAGGCGAATCAACAGATATTGAAGCCATAAAGAAAAAAGATCTCAAACGACTTATGGATGCGGGAAAATATAAAAAATTATCACTTATGTTCAGACATGGCATTTTCAAAAAAAATGATATGAATACAGAATTACGAGCATATGGGCTAGATAAAGACGCTCCTCTAGAAACACAACATTTTTGTAAAGATCTTTTTAAAGACAGTACTTGTACCATCTGCTTAGAAAATGTTGAGCCTTTTACTAAAGAAACACGATTAACCAAATGTAGACATTGGTTTCATGCCAACTGCTTAAAAGAATGGCTCAAACAAAAAAATGAATGCGCATACTGCAGAACAAAAAATCCTTTTTAAAACAACTGAAAATTCTCATAAAACTATAATTTGACCTAAAAATCATTCCTTATTAGTTTGCTAACATTAAAAATAACAAACTAATAAGGATATCTGATGAAATTAAAATTATTATTTTCCTTACTCATAATTTTTAACCATTGCACACTTTCTGTAACATACAAATTAACTCATTTTCCTTTTACTGCAGGATTTTTTAGTGCATTTCACAGCGTTTTAGGAGCTCTTGATTTTTATGACACGTTACAAAACGATGATGGCTTTATCGTTGATTTCGAAGATCAAGGATTGTACTACGACCCAAGTCGTGGGCCTAATTGGTGGAATTATTACTTTGAGCCAATTGAAATTAAAGCAAATCACAATGAAGTAAAAAAATTTCCTAACTACAAAAAGATAAATTTTTCTTTTTTTGGTCAATTTGGATTATCAAGAACACGTAGTCATGAACTTATTAAAAAATATATTCATCTAAAACCGCATATACAAAAAAAATTAGATACATTTCTTCTAGAAAACTTTTTTAATAACCAGATAATTGGTATTCATTATCGAGGAACAGATAAGCAGGAAGAAGCTCCACAAGTTTCCTACGAAGTATTAAAACTGTTCATAGAAAGAGAAATCAAAGAACAGAAAAATCTAAAAATCTTTATTGCCACCGATGATGCAAATTTTCTTTCTTTTATGCAAAAACAATTCCCAGGAAAAATTATTAATTCTAATGCAACTCGCTCTTCAGATGGAAAACCTCCTTATCGCTCTCCCTCTCGTGATCCCTATCAGATAGGAGAAGATGGAATTTTTGATTGTTTATTACTCTCAAAATGTTCAAAAGTTTATAGAACAGCATCAAACTTAAGCGATACAGCTCAAAAAATTAATCCCTTAATTCCTGTTATTCAACTCAATAAAAGTAAATGGGAAGAGGTAGAAATGTATGAATACAATACTCTTGCTCTCTTCAATACTACTTTATCCTTACTGGATAAATATGAACACAAAGAATTAACAGGGTTTTCTATTACTTTACCAGTAATATCTACCGAATATCCTCAGAATAGATGCTCAAATTGGTGGAAAACATGCTTTGAACCATTAAGCATTGGTACAAATGATCAACTTGAAATACCTTATTATTCTTCGTTAGTTTTAGGAATCAACAATATATTTGAGATGTCTGCTAACAGAGCACATGAACTTATAACAAAATATATTACAATTCAACCAACATTATTAGAAAAAATTAATACGTTTATTAATCAAGAATGTAAAAATCATTACATAATTGGAGTTTACTATGAACATGGATGGTATTCTTGGATATTTAATAAACTTGATGAACAAATAAAAAAATGTCCTACCCCATACAAAATAGTACTAATTACTTCAGATCAATATTTTTTCAATGAAATGAAAAAAAGATACTCACCTGTTATTACTATGGATATCAACACATCCAAAGATGAGGCTGGAATTGCCCAAGCCATACTACTTTCTAAATTAAATGAAATAATCGGCTCATCATCAGAAACCATACAAATAGCTTCTCAATTTAATCCAACAATACCAGTTCATAAAGTTGGAAAATCTTGGAAAGAGATGGAATAATTTTTTTTCGAAAGAATATAATGAATATAAAAAAATATTTTACTTTGATAGTGGTAATAATAATTAGTTTCAATAAGATCAGTTCAAATACAAAATTTGATTTAAACAATGTAATAACTTTTAAACCCCGCGTAACAATTATAACTTCAATATACAAAGGGGATGAATTTATTAAAGGATTTATGGAAGACATCATTCGTCAAACCATTTTTAATGAATGTGAACTTCTTTTAATTAATGCAAACTCTCCAGGTAATGAATATGAAACTATAAAAGAATATTTACCAAAGTATCCTAATATAACTTATATCAAGCTCTACAAAGATCCCGGACTCTATGGAGTTTGGAATATGGGTATAAAATTAGCATCTGCTGATTTAGTTACCAACGCTAACCTTGATGATAGAAGAAATCCCGACGGAATTCGTATTCAAGCAAAAGCTCTTGAAGCAGACAAAACTATTGATTTAGTCTACGGCGATTATCTAATTACCTATACAGCTAATCAAACGTTTGAAAATAACAACTATAGATGGTGGTTTCAAGTTCAAACATTTGCATTACAACATCTAACTCAATGTTTACCTGGACCACAGCCAATGTGGCGTAAATCAATGCATGAAAAATACGGATTTTTTAATGAAAAATTTACAATTTTTGGAGATCATGACATGTGGATTACAGCTGCAACTAAAAGTTCAATTTTTTATAAAATTCCAAATTTTCTGACAGGACTTATCTATGAAAACCCAGAAGGGCTTTCTTCTGCTCAAATCAAAAGTGATCGGTTTTATAAAGAAAGAAATAGTATTATAGCCAGATATCCAGAACTATCGGAATCAAAATAGTAATGCATAAAGGCAATCTTTTGTGGTTGTTAGTATTTCTACAAAATTCAATATTCCCCACAACCTATAGACTGACTCATCCACCGTATGAAGCCGGTTTTTTTAATATTTTTAATACCATTCTTGGGACGCTTGATTTTTATGATCGTGATCCAACATGCAATGGACTTATCATTGATTTTGAAAATAAAGGGTTATATTACGATCCTAATTATGGTTCAAATTGGTTTGAATATTATTTTGAACCTATTAGCTGCGATATAACTTCTACCGCTAAAAAATTTCCCCTCTATCGAAAAATAACATTTTCCGTTTCTTCACAATTTATCATGTCTCGTAAACGAGGATACGAACTCATACAAAAATATATTCGCATAAAGCCTACTATTCAGATGAAACTTAATGCGTTTACTGAAACCTATTTCAAGGACAATCATGTTATAGGCATTCATTATCGAGGTACGGATAAAAAAGTTGATGGTCCACTTATCCCATATGAAGAAGTATGTGATGTACTTGCGTTGGAGGTACATGTTAATAGTAACGTACTTTTTTTTGTTGCTACTGATGATGAAAATTTTCTTATGTTCATCCAAGAAAAATTCCCTGGACACATTATCAGCACAAGCGCTTTCCGTTCAAACAGTTCAAAACCGATCCATTATCCACGTTCAAAAAATGCTTACCAATTGGGGCAAGATGCTCTTTTAGATTGTCTTTTATTAGCACAATGCTCAAAGCTCTATCGCACAACATCAAACCTCAGTAGCTGTTCATTAAAGTTCAATCCTTCAATGCCAGTCATCGATCTTACTAAAAATTATAAAGAGGAAATTCATCCTGATCGACACACTATATTTATGAAATTACATACTGTTTTGTATTTGCTCGATCAGTATGAAAAAGGGATCATTACTGGTTTTGAAAGCACAGTTTCAACTGAATATAATAATCCTCTTTCAGAAAAAAAATCTAACTGGTGGCAACGCTATTTTAAAGAGATTAGCACTGGCAATCCCGATACATCATTCAAAATAACCGATTACATGATTGATGTATTTGGTCCAAATAATCTCTTTGAGATGAACCCTCTCAGAGCGAATGAACTCATAACAAAGTACATCAAATTAGAACCGGCATTAGGTCAACAAATAGATATATTTATGACTCAAAATAGGATTAAGCCTTATATCATAAGTCTCTATTATGACGGGACACAAAACTCTTTTGACCTTCTCAATCAACTTGATAAAGAACTACAAGAAGCCCCGGCTAATTATACAATTATTCTCGTCAGTACCTGCAGCAACTTTTCTAAAGAGGTACTTAAACGATATAAAAATGTAATTAAACCAGAGCTATCGATTATCAAAAACAATGAACTTAAACTTGCTCATGCAATGATTTTATCAAAATCAACTGTTATCATTGGCTGCGCATCAGAACTTTTAAAGGTAGCCTGTCAATTCAATCCAAGGGTCAAACTCTATACTTTTGGTACCCTATGGATGGAAAAAGATTAAAGTTTTCCTAATCTTTCGACCACTGATTCCCATTCTGTTTGAGCTTCTTGCAAGTTAGCCTGTGCAGTATCAAGTGAATCAGAAATTGTATCGAATTCAGGAGTACCATAATCAACATCTGCAAATGATGCTTGCAAGGTACCAATCTCTTTTTCTAAACGTTGAATTTTAGATTCGAGACGCTGCTGTTCTTTCTTTAACGAAAATGCAACCTTACGATCTTCCTTATCATCAGCATCACTTGATCCTGATTGACCACCTTTTGAAGATTTACCACCATCACGCCCTGCAAGAATTCGCTCTGCATCTCTTTTTTGTTGAAGATACAGTTCATAATTACCTGCATAGCTATGCACTCCATGAGGAGTTAATTCAATAATACGAGTTGCCAAATGATTCACAAAATCTTGATCGTGAGATACGAACAAAAGCGTTCCATCAAATTGCTGTAATGCTCTCAATAAAATTTCTTTAGAAGGAATATCCAAATGGTTAGTAGGTTCGTCAAGGAGCAAAAAGTTAGCATCTTGCAGTAGTACTTTAACCATACTCAGACGATTTTTTTCACCACCACTTAAAACGCTCGTCTTTTTTTGAATTTCAGACTTACCAAACAAAAATGCACCCAAAAATGAACGAACTTCTTGTTCAGATTTATTCATAGTGTTATCGCATACTTCATCGATAATCGTTTTACGAGGATCAAGAACACGATTTTGGTCTTGTTCAAAAATGGTCGATTTAACATTATAGCCAAGATCGATTTTACCATGAGTTTGTTTATATTTTCCGCAAATTACATTAAATAACGTTGTCTTACCAACCCCGTTAGGAGCAACAAGGGCAACTTTTTCTCCACGTTCAATTTGGAACGTTACCTGATCAAAAATTTGTTTATTTTCAAAACTAAAAGCAACATCTTTTACTTCAAGAACAACACGACCAGGACGCACTGTAGGAGGGAATGTAAAACGCACTTTTCGAGCATCAGTAGGAACTTCAATAACTTCTATCTTATCAAGTGATTTTTGCAAACTTTTTGCAAAAGTTGCCTTACTTGCAACTGCCTTAAATCGAGCAATTGTCTCTTTTTTGCGTTGAATATCTTTTTGTTGAAGAGTTTGTGCTTGAAGCAATGCCTGAAGACGTGATTCTTTTTCTTCTTCGTATTGCGTGTAATTACCGTAATACGTAGTTCCTTTACCACGATCAAGTTCTAAAATAACGGTACAAAGACCATCAAGAAAATATTTATCATGACAAACAAGCATAAACCCACAGTCCATGTCTCTTAAAAAGTCTAAGAACCAGTCTTTTGCAACAAGGTCCAAATGGTTAGTTGGTTCATCAAAAAGATAAAAATCAGCTTGCCGTAACAACAATTTTGCAAGAACAATACGCATCTGCCAGCCTACACTGAACGTATTAACGGGATGACCAAACTGTTCAATCTTAAACCCAAGACCTAATAGCATCTTTTTTGTTTCAGCAATAGCATATTCAACATTAAGCTCTGAAAGGCGTTCTGCAACTTCTGCATATTCTTCTATAACGGCACTGTCTTGATTTTCCAAGAGTGGTTCCAAATAAAGAAACCGATCACGAAGTGGTCCTACATCTTTATAAGAACTAACCGCTTCATCCAAAATAGAACGAGTACTTGCAAGCACCATTTCCTGAGGCATATAAGCAACATTCATGTTTCCTGTTACTGAAATAGCCCCACTATCTAAATGTTGTAATCCATCAATTGCTTTTAACAATGTTGATTTACCAGACCCGTTACGCCCTACCAAACCGATTCGTTGATCAGGATTAACGTTCATCGAAAGATGATCAAAAACTGCCTGACTACCAAAATTAAGACAAATATCTTTAAGTTGAATCATTATGTACCTACCCGCTTATCTTTATGTGAATGAAAAAAGTGAGAGCCGTGAAGCCCTCACTTTTTAATATTTATATAAAATGTATTGTTTTATTACTTAGTCACGCTTTTTACCCATTACCTGAAGAAGATTCAAAAACAAGTTAATAAAATCTAGGTAAAGAGTTAAAGCACCAATAATTGCCATTTTTTGTTTTGTTTCAGGATCGACCATCATCGATTCTGCAAGACGTTTTAATTTTTGAACATCATACGCAGTCAACAGGGTAAAAATACCAACTGCCACCAAGGAAATATAATAATTCGCTAGAGGGCTCTGAAACCACATATTTACAAACATCGCAAGTATGATTCCAAAAAGTCCCATGACTAAAAAACTACCCATGCTACTCAAATCTGCATTAGTCAGATACCCATAAGCGGACATAATCGCAAAAAGACCTGCTGTGATCAAGAAAGCGGTATAAATCGAAGCCATAGTATAGACCAAGAAAATTGTTGAAAGAGTAATCCCTGTCAAAGCTGCATAGCTTAAAAAAGCAATAACTGCTTCTGTGTATGTCAGGCTTTTAATCTTCCATTGTAGAAAAACAACAATTGCCAATTGAGCAATCATAATTCCAAAAAATAAGATTTTATTTTGCAAAATAGGAGTATACATCGCAGGAGTTGAGCCAATATAATAGGCAATAGCGGCAGTCGCAGCTAACGCAACTGACATCCATCCATAGACCTTATACATAAAGTCACGAGCTGAAGTTGGCATAGTATAATTATGTATCATAGAAAGTCCTTTCTTTTAAAAAATTACTATACTTTCTAAGTGTAACTGCTTTTAAAATGGCTGCAAGTCGCCCTTTATAGCTGTTTTAAGCTCAGAAAATAAATTTTTGTCAGATTTCTTTTCTCTCCAAGCCAGTTTTCTAACCTATCGTTCTCTCTTTAAAGCAAGAAGCTTGCGCCTAGTGTCCTGGTGTAGTACAACAAATACGATCATTTATCGTGATAACATTCCACCTTTGCACAAAGCTATGGTGAACTATGGTTTTAAAACCTTTAAGGAGTAATCGTATGAAAAAAAATATCCACCTTGCCCTCGCATCTGCCAGTTTTTTACTGCTTGCCAATTTTAGTCAGGACAGCAGTAATGGCAATAATAAACCGGTCGTTAATTTTTATGGAACAATAACCGACGGTTCTGATAAATCTTTTAAAGCCGAAAACATAACCTTAGAAAGACTGTATAAACAGGTCCCTGTCTATCAAGTTGCTCCTAGTTCTGTAGCTCCTGAAACATACGACCCATCAGTAAATATAACACTGCTTGATCTTGCTGAAATAGATAAGGTCACTGTTGACGTTAATCAAAAATCTCAAAAATATCGTAATCGTGACTATATAACAATATGTGTTTACTCAAAAATGCCCTCTGATTCTTCTGAGTCACAAATCAAAAATGAATACATTATTGAAAGCAATAAAAAATTAACGTGTGAAGAAGTAAATCCTGCTGGACCAATTAAAAAAGAAATCATGATGAGCGCCGTCAAAACAATACAACTTGAAGGTTATAAACAAAATAATTCTGATCAAGATTCTAAAAACAAACCGAAAAAAACCGCTTCATCAACGTATAATTCAAAAAGAAAAGGCTTTCTTTTGTATGTTCAAAATCTTTTTTCATAAAAAAATTATTTCTGTAAATCAGTTACTGGTTCATAGCTTTTTTCATCGCATCAGCTATCTTAAATAAATGCAAAAATTGAAAAATTATTTCTTACCAAAAGGATCCTCATGGCCATCGTAATTACTAAAGAAAATGTTTCAAAAGAAGTTAATGAAACAGCTCTTCCTATCATTATAGACGTCTATGCAACCTGGTGCGGTCCATGCCAACAAATGAATCCCATTTTTGATCAACTAGAAAAAGAACTTGGCGACAACTGTAAATTTGCAAAATTAAATGTTGATGAATGCCGTGAGCTTTCAATTCAATATGGAGTTACTTCTGTTCCAACATTCATTTTCATAAAAAATGGTGAAATCCGCCACAAAGAAACTGGCTACATGAACAAAGAAGATTTACGTAAAAAAATCGAAGATTTTATAGGTCTTTAATATAAATTGAGGGAATCATGAATCGCTGTCTACTCGCATCTCTGTTACTGTTACATTTTCACATTGACGCTTCATCGAAAAAAAATAATTCTCTAAAACATACTCCACAAAATCCATTTTTAGAAATTACGACAGAGATTGATTATAACAAAGCAATGGAAGCCGACTGTACAGTTATAATGGTAACTGCACAATGGTGCCCTTACTGTAATAATATAAAACCACTGTTCGAAAAAATAGGTCGTTCTATGAATGATCAAAATGTACTGTATGCCTACCTTGATATCGGGCCCTCTTTTAATAAAAAATCAGAACTATGCAAAAAAATAACAACCGACCATCCTGTTGAAACAAATAAAATCCCTTCTTTTTTGGTCTTTAAAAAAGGAGTTTTAGACAAACAACTGATTGGATCTCAAACAGAAGACCAACTTAAAAAAGCAATTTTTTCTTAACATTACATTTTAAAATGTTTAAGTTTTATAATAAAAAAAGGTCCGAGATTTTTTAAATTTCGGACCTTTTTTTATTTACTATTTTATTAACTTATGGCTTAGATTTGCTTTCTTTTTCTTTGTTTTTTTTAACCGCAAAACGGCTTTGACGTCTAGATGTTTTATCTTTTTGTACTCGTCTATTAATATGATTTTCAGGCCATGTTTCAACAAACTTAGAAACTTCTTTTTTTAGTTTGCCATGCTGAGCATCCAAATCTCTTTTTTCTGAAAAAAGCTTTAATAATACAAGCTCATCAACTGTTAATGTTTCATGGGCATCATGCTTAAATCCCCAAACACGTCCTTTTACCTTTGCCATAATCTCTTTAATTTTAACAATTTTATCTTCAGTAAATTCTAAATTAAATTGATCAACAAGAGATTGATCTAACGGATTTGCATCATCCATCAGCACATACCCTTCCCCTTCAGCACCCATCGGAAGATAATCCTGAGTACCAACGGCACCTTGATCCTCTCCATTTGAATCGACTTCTATTTCCAAATATAAATCACCATCTAAATCTATATAACCAGCATCTTGAGGAACCAAATCTAATTCCAAATATTCATCAGAACCTGCAGAAATCAGAGCCATTGGAGCTAAAAAAAGAGAGAGCACAAACATTGTTTTTTTCATATTCTTAACTTCCTTTCGAAGTTTTTAATCAACACTGTTTTCAAATTTTTTTGTGTTGATTGTAATAAAAGACACACTAACAATGTTCATAAAATATTCTCTCTATACTTTTCAACTAAAAAAATAACTCTTAAAAAATAACGATATCTTTTAAGAGTTATTAAAATACATTAAAACTACAGCGAATATGCTTAGCTTTTTTTCTTATCCTGAACTTCAAAGCCAAGAGCAGTAAGTTGATCGCGCAAAGCATCTGCTAATGCCCAATTTTTTGCAATACGAGCAGCTTCTCGCTCGTCAAGAAGAAATTGAATCTCAGAAGTTATTTCAACAGTTTTTTCAGGAAGCGGTTCTAAAGAAAGACCCAAAACATACTGCATAAAAAATCTTCCAGCAGCCACAGATTCAGTATCTAACGAACGATTTTCAAACAATACCCCTAATGATCCGACCGTATTAAGATCATCAGCCACAAAGCTTACAAGAGACTTAAAAAAAACATTTGACTGTATCTGTTCAAGATACGTATCAAGATTTATTCCACTATCAGCATCATGAGCAACATACTGTTTACATAATTTACGATATGCCTTTTCTGCAGAATCCAATCCTTCAAATGAAAAATCGAGCGGACTACGATAATGATGCTGTAAATAATAAAATCGAACGACCATCGGATTATATTTTTTAAAAACATCACGCAACGTAAAAAAATTATCAAGCGATTTTGACATCTTTTCTTGATTGATACGAACAAACGCATTGTGCATCCAAATCTGAGAAAAAGTACCACCCAAAAGAGCTTCTGATTGGGCAATTTCATTTTCATGATGAGGAAAAAGCAAGTCCATGCCTCCACCATGAATATCAATATGATCACCTAAATGATCTCGTGCCATAGCAGAACATTCAATATGCCAGCCTGGACGACCATGCCCCCAAGGGCTCTTCCAAAAATTTTTATCGGTTTCATGTTTCCATAATGCAAAATCAAGAGGATCTTCTTTCTTATCATTACGTTCAACGCGCGCACCAACTTCAAGATCATCCAAAGAGCGATTAGAAAGCTTTCCATACTCAGCAAACTTTCTCACTCGATAATACACATCACCATCAACTACGTAGGCATATCCTTTTTCAATAAGACCTTCTATAAAACTAATGATCGATGGCATTGATTCAGTTACTCGAGGTTCTACATCAGGCTTAAGACACAAAAGCGATTCCATATCTTCATGAAATGCATCTATGTATTTTTGAGCAACTTCAGTATAACGATGCTTATCTCCATATTCTTTTTCAGCCTTCTGAATCAACTTATCATCAATATCAGTAAAATTTCGGCAGTAGCGAACATCATATCCATGCAAACGCAGATAACTATACAGAAGATCAAATGTCACATAACAACGACCATGGCCAATATGGGCATAGTCATAGGGAGTAATTCCACATACATATAAATTCACCTTTTTTGGGGTTATCGGGGTGAACTGTTCCTTTTTCCTAGTCAAACTATTGGTTACCGTTAACATCGATTAGGCCCTCTCTTAGCATGCCAACAAAAAGTCGTTGATTCTGAGCTCAACTAAGCTGGCTAAATTCTCAAAACATAGTATCATGTTTGCTTATTTTATCATGGAATCGGAAAAATACTAAACCATTGCACTCTGCGTAGGAGTCACGGATGTCGCCAAAAAAAAACAGTTTTTTATGTCTCTTGTTACTGAGCAGTACTTTACATCTATCATTCATGTCCGCTGCCGGAAATTACCCTTCACAAACAGCTCATTCTTCTCAAAATAATGATGACGAAGAAGAAAAAAAATATATACGGCATATAATCGTCCAAGGGCTCAGCCTTCTTCCTGAAGACACTATTTTAAGCAAAGTCCCGTTTGAATCAGGAGACTTATTTGATAAATTTCCAACCAGTAGTGCAATACGTAACATCTATGATCTTGGGTATTTTAAACAAATTTCGTTTCAGACAGTCGATATTGATGAAAAGACTGTTGATCTTTATGTTGTTTTAGAAGAAAAAACTCCTCTTAAAGAAATTGTCTTCAAAGGAAATAAAAACGTTGAAACAAAAGCTCTTAAGAAAAAACTTGGAGATATTATTGCAGCCGAAGAACGGGAACTTGCCAAATATGCTCATGCATTAGAACAATATTACGCAGAAAAAAACCACCACTTTGCAAAAATAACTTCAGAACTCGTTATGGAAGACGAAAAGGGAATTGCTACTTTTATCATAGATGAAGGTCCTATGGGACTTGTTAAAAAAGTACGCTTTTCAGGAAACAAACATTTTGGTAGCAAAAAACTGCGTTCTCTTTTGTTCACACAAGAAGATTGGATCTTGGGAGTTATTGATAGGGCCGGAACCTATAACCCTCTTGCTATCGAACAAGACAGAGAAACACTTGAAAAGTTCTACCAAAGTAATGGTTACTTGAACGCTAAAGTTCCAACCGCAGACATCAACTTTGATGAAAAAAAGAAAGACATTACGGTTGTTTTTAACATTGAAGAAGGTGATCTTTACACAATATCAAGCATTAATGCTCCAGCAAGTGATCCACTTACTGAAAGTGATTTACTTGATGTTGTTCCTATTAAAGTCGGACAACTCTATTCACGCGAACTCATTCGAATTTCAATTGAACAACTGCGGATGCTCTGGGGATCAAAGGGCTATATTTATGCCGATATTGACCCTGCTATAGAACCTGATGAAGAAAAAAAGACAGTCTCAATACATTTTTACTCACACCCTGGAAATACCGTTCACGTTAACAAAATAAATATTTTCGGTAATGAAAAAGCTCGAGATAAAGTTATTCGACGCCAACTTATTATCGAAGAAGGTGATTTACTAACAACACCACACATGGAAGCTTCAAAAGCTCGTGTTGCTCAACTTGGATTTTTTGATCTAAAAGAAGGTGTTAACTGGAAAATCAATCGCCTGAGTGATGATACTGCTGACCTTGACCTTCTTGTTAAAGAAGTTAAAACAGGTCGTTTTGAATGGAAAACAAGTTACGGTGGTAGTCCAACGCGACTTGACTCTTCAAACACAGGTTTGATGGCTGAAGTTTCTGCAATTGATCGAAACCTTTTTGGAAAGGGATATTATGCAAATCTTACAGGACGCATAGGTTCTGAAGAAAAAGCATTAAATTTTAGCTTTGCAAATCCTTGGTTCATGGACGAACCAATTCGTGTTGGAATTGATGGAATCTTTAACCACACCAGTTACGACGAGATCAAACAAGTAAAAAGCACCGTTGGAGAAAAACAAATTGGTTTATCAGTCAATGCAGGATTCGTTTCAAAACAACTTAATGACACCATGTTTTTATTCGATTGTGGCTTTCAACAAATTAATTATTTAGGAACTCCACCAAGAGCATCCGTAAGCACTGACCCAGTTGATCAAGCAGAATATCAACTCATTCTCGATCAACGGTTTTTGGGAGGTTATTTTGTACAACTTCAAAATACCATCCGTCAAAACTTCTTAAATCATCATATTCACATTTCAGAAGGCTATAAATGGGATATCGCTTCAAAAGTTGCCATTCCTTGTCTTAATACTCCCATCGGGTTTTTTAAAATAGAAGGAGATGCTCATTGGTATACCTCAGTGATTGGCGATTACCAGCTTGTATTCCATGCACATATGCATTGGGGCGTTATTACCCAATTTGGACAACATCAAATTCCGTATCGCGAACTCTTTAATATTGGTGGTCCTGCAAGTGTTCGTGGTTGGCGATTTGGTCAAATAAGTCCTATGTGGGTTGCAAATGGCCTTACCATAACAGATGAATGGCAAGGTGAACCTATCGGTGGCAAAAAAGCTCTGTTTGTAAATTTTGAACTTGTATTTCCTATCACTCAAAATTTAAACATCAAAGGATCAGTCTTTTACGATGGTGGTTCCGGTTGGGATACTCCTGATTCTCGCTCTATTCGCCCTGATCATTTACGTAATAACTCATTTGACTTTAGACAGTGTATTGGAATTGGACTACGACTTCTTGAACCGCAACCGATTCGCGTTGATTGGGGTTTAAAACTTGATCGTCGCAAAGGTGAACCACTCAGTGAAGTTCAATTTTCAGGATATTACGATTTTTAAAAAAGAGATTTCTTAGAAATACAAAGGGCCTTTGGTTAAATCCAAAAGCCCTTTTTTAATTCTTGCATCACTTCAACAGAAGCATACTGTTTATTAAAGCATTCTCAATTCTTCACGTGCTGCTGAAAGATGACGAGCTCGTTCTGAAAAGAGACCTTTTTGCGCAGGAACCGCTCCAGCTTTTGCATCTTTTAATGCTGCATCAGCTTTATCTTCTTCTTTAGGATCAAGAAGTAACTTAGCTTCTGTTTCATGCATTTTTGCTTTTGCGTCTTCCAACTTAGCTTTAACTGGTTCAAGTTGTTGACGTTTTGCCGCAATCACTTTTTCCAATCTCATGTCTTTATCAGAACGAATTTGTCCCAATTCAACCATTCGAACATGCATACGATCTGTATCAGCATGCGTTGCTGCATCACGCTTATCAAGTCTAGTTGCATTGTGAAGATCTTTATCTTCTGCAAGACGATTTGCTTTTTTCATATCGTGATGACGAAGAGTTGAGTGCCTATCTTGAAGATCTTTAATTTCTTGTCTTTGCGCTTCAACTTGAGCATCTAAACGATCTACAAGCATATGTTCCTGTTTTAATTGACGACGAAGTTGATCTTGCCCATCTGAAGACAATTCACCTTGTCTTTTGCGAATTTTAGCTATTTTTTCTTGAACGTCTTTTCTTGCTTCATTCAACCGTGTTACTTTTTTTGTTTGTGTTACTGGATGGAGAGGTTTAGATTGACGACCTCTTCTAAGATCTTTATCGCTGACTCTTTTAAATGATTCTCGTGATTCTTTTTGTGCATCTTTTTGCTCTACTAAAGCATCTCCCAAGTGATGTTCTATGGTATCCAAATGATGGTTTTGATCAGACATGTTTCTGTCTTTTCTTGCTTTTTCATGCTCAATTCGTCTTTGTCTTTTTTCTTCAATATGTTCATGGAAACGAGTTTGATGATTTCTATGATGAGTTACATGAGTAGATGCATCGTCTTTCTTTTCTTTTTTGCCAGATTTTCTGACATCATCGCTTCCTACAAGGTGTCCACTTAACGCAAGCAGGACCGTTATAACAAGAAGATTATTTTTACTCATATCGAGTCTCCTTTTTAAAGTTTTGATAACTGGATACAAATTGTAATAAGGAATCAAAAAGTAAATCAATAGTTTTGATCCTTTTTAAGTCGTTGCTTAAAAAAATCTTACCCATCAAGATAAAGTGTTTTTTAATTCTTTAGTACAAGAAGTAGGTGCGCACTATGCGTGCAGCACCAAAGAGGTTGCTCACCCAACCTCTTTGGAAACAAGGGTGTAAACATGCTGTTTAATCGCTTTTTACGGATCAAACTCGGTCCAGCTCCTGCGGGCTTACGACCTCAAACAAGAGATCCTGATACGGAATAACTACTTATGTTTCGCTTACAGAAAACAACAATATCTTTTTTATAAAAAAATCGATATCAGGCGGAACTGAGTTGTCGCCCTAATGGGCGCAAGGTTGTAGCCGACAGGCCATCAAACAGCATGTTTGCACCCTTGTTTCCAAAGAGGTTGGGTGAGCAACCTCTTTGGTGCTGCCCGCAGAGGGCATACCTACATCTTGTGCTAAAGAATTAAAAAACTCATAACTATAAAATAAATAACACAAAAGCTTTAGTGGCTGATTATTTTTTGTTACAACAACCTAAGTAAGTCGTTATGCTAAGGTTAAAAAGGAACAGTTATGAAAAAAATAACATTTGCAGCTATTTTTGTAGGCATACAACTTTGTTTTATCTGTATCCATATTGATAAACAGACTAAGTTAGTAAAACTTTCATACCAAAAGCAAAAATATGAACAAACTCTAAAAACAGTTCAGCTTAAAAAACAGCAATTAACTGCTACACTACATAGTCTAAAAAATAATCAAAGTATTAAAAAATATGCGGAAACTGAACTAGGAATGACTCCTCTTTTTTTAAAAAATATAAAAAAAATTTCAAGAGCAGAAAGTAAATCGGAATGAATAACACTGCAAAAATAAGAACCGTTTCTATTTTTTTTATCTTTTGTTCTTTATTTGGAATCGCCATGGTTCATCTTTATGGACTTCAGATTAAACAACATTCATTTTTTTCTGATCTAGGCAATAGACAGTACTATCTAACTCTTACTACCTACCCTGAGCGAGGGCTTATCTTTGATCGAAATGGAGCTCCACTCGCTCTCAATAAAGAAAGTACTGCTGCATTTGTTATGCCCCATCAAATAAAAAATTCTGAAGTGTTACATACCTATTTGAAAAAGCATTTTCCTAACGCGCTTGAAAAATTAAAAGAAAAAAAAGATGCCTATTTTTTATATATAAAACGACGATTAACAGATGCAGAATATCAATCTATTGTAGATGAACATATTCTTGATATTCATTTTCTAAAAGAGCCAAGTCGCTTTTACCCCGTTGACACCACCGCAACAATTACCGGTATCACTAATATCGATAATCAAGGAGTTTTTGGCATCGAACTATTCTATAATTCCCAACTTGCAGGAACTCCAACTACTGCCGTGCTTGAAAAAGATGCTCGATCAGGACTTTTTTATTTTTCAAAAAAAACAACTTCTGAAGGAGTTATACCAACTCCTGTCTCATTAACTATCGATGCTCATTTACAATTTTTAGTTGAAGAAGAGCTTCTTACAACTATTAACAAATACCAAGTTTCACAAGGAGCCGCTTTAGTTATGGATCCTGACACAGGGGAAATTTTGGCACTCGCAACCTATCCAACGTTTGATCCAAATAATACTGAAAGCCTCACTACAGAATTCACCAAAAATGTTGCCATAACCGAATGTTACGAATTTGGATCAGCATTCAAAGCCTTTTTTGCGCTTGCAGCGCTTGAAGAACAAGTGGTAACCCCTGAAGAAATTATCGACTGCGAATATCGCAAAACTACCTACATTGAAGGCAGAAAAGTAAATACAGTTGAAAGCACTATTGCAGGACCAATTTCATTTTCTGAAGTCATTCAAAAATCAAATAACATCGGCGTTGCAAAAGTTGCTAAACGGCTTGGTGACCCTTTATACGATCATTACAAATCTCTTGGATTTGGTACGAAAACCGGCATTTCATTTCCTGGAGAACAATCAGGCTTTTTAATGCCTGTCAGTCGCTGGTCTGCTCAATCAGTCATTTCATTATCATATGGATACGAAGTACGGTGCTCACTGCTTCAACTAGCAACAGCCTTTTGTGTCTTTTGTAATGATGGATATAAAATTCAACCTAAACTGATTCTGAATGAACCAACAAAACAGATCCCTGAAAAAATATATTCCACCGAAGTAATTCATACAATGAGAGACATATTACAAGAGACTGCAAAACATGGAACGGCAAAACTTGCTCATGTTGAAGGCTACATCACCCTAGGTAAAACAAGTACTGCAAATTTGCTTGAGAAAGGCCAGTACAACACTCATAAAAATTTGTATGGATTTGTAGGAGCAGTAGAAAAAGGCTCTTACAAGCGAGTGATTGCCTGTTTTGTTAAAGAATCTCCTCGGCATAATTTGTATGCATCAACCGTTGCAGCCCCTCTTTTTGAACGTATTGCAGAAAAAACATTGCTACATGATAGAATTTGGTAAAAAAGAGAACTTGTCTTTGTGTCAGGCCTATTTTAGAATCAGTCACAATCTTACAAAACGCACCTCACGTTTCCCTTACTTTTGAAAGAGCATTAAAAAAAGGATTTTTCAATGAAAAAAAGCACTCTTTGTCTCAGCCTCTGTGCATTTATGTTACAAGCAGAATCACCCAAATTTAGTCAATCATTCTTATTCACCAGACCAGGTCAACAACAGCTTGCACTCAGACAATCACTCTGGCACAACTTGCTCTATGATAGAACAAAAGATACCGCTATCGAAACAGCAGTTTTCTATCAAAAATCAAATCATGCGCATGATATTGGACGTTATTTTTTACCCCCCAATCGTGAACAACTTTTAGTAAACAGCACTGCACTCAACAGAGACGTACTCCCTTACTGGCTTGATCTTCCTGAAGATTTTTCTGGAAATCTAAGCCTTGCTCCAGAACAATCACAAGTTGGTTTTATGATTGAAGGCCGTTATGTTATTGGAAAATTATTCAATACGGGAAAAATATTCGGAATGGATGTTTTTCAAAACTGGGGACTATTTGGATCAATAGCGTTTTCAAGCGTCAAAAACAATATTAACCTTACACAAACAGACGTTATAAATCCTGGCCCTATTACAGATCCTGTAAATGACATCATAACTGCATTTAATAATCCTGAATGGGTTTTTGATAAAATTAACGGCCCAACAAAAAAGACAAATTTTTCAGAAATTCGAATTGGCCTTGCAACCACCTTTCTTTCTTCCCCTCGCGCTCTTGTAGTTGCCTACTCAGCTCTTTCTTTTCCAACAGGTAAAAAACCTTCTGGAGAAATTTTATTTGGCGCACAAAATGGCTACGGTCACGTAGGGGTTGTTTCTGGAGCGCTTCTTCAAATACCACTCAGCAGACCAAATGAAGAGTATAGACTAAGTTTAGCAATCAGCCTTGAAAACATTTACCTCTTAAGAAATCATCAATACCGCTCTTTTGATTTATACAAAAAACCATGGAGCCGGTTTATGTTAATGCGCAAAAAAGATGACCCTAATAATATTTTGATTCCTGGAGTTAACGTACTGACTCATGGTCTGCGTGTTTCGCCTCACAATATTATCGATTTTGGAACTGGAATGCGCCTTGCAAGTTCTGTAGTTGAAGGAGAGGTTGGATTTGCACTTTGGGCCCATGGAGGGGAGCGAGCAGAATTTTTTGATAATGGATGGGTTCCAGAATACGGAATCGCAGGCAGTGCTGTTAATAAAAGTGCCAGCGAAAGCACTATTTCATTTTTAGCTCCTGATGATCCTGTATTTGTTACCATCTTAGAATCTGATCTTGACCTAAAATCGGCAGTTCAAGTCCCCAATCTTGTGTATAAAGTTTATGCTGCAGTCAATATTTTGACCCTCAAAGAAAAATACGATATCGATTTAGGATTCGGAGCATTTAAAGAAATGCCTCATAATGAAACCGATGCTCTTGGGATGTGGGGTATTTGGTTTGCAGGCGGAACAGCTTTCTAAATAAAGCTATTCGCAGAAATAAGCTCGCAATAGATTGACTCAATCGAACTTTATTGACTTTGCTATTTGTTATACTACTATTGGATCGTCATATTCGTTACATTGTTCTTTTATATGAAAGGTTTTCATGAACAAAATGATTATCGGTGCATTAGTAGTACTAGCAGGGGTTTCTACTCAAACAAAATGTGTTAATGACGTTATTTATCAACATTATTATCAAGATGCTGAAGTTGCAAAAGCATTTTTAAATAATGATGAAGCTGCTCCAATTTTTCTTAAAGACTTCGAACAAAAATCTACCATCAATGGTAATTTATCAGAAATTCAACAAAACGGGCTTAAAGGCTTTTTTGTATTAGCGGGCATCACATGGACAGGCATTTTGATAACATGGTATATTGATTGGGCACTTTCAAAACAAACTGAAATTGCTGATCTGAAAAAATTTATTAAAGTTCAAAATATTCGCATTAACGATTTTGAACGTATGCTCCCTAGACAAAACAACTAACTAATTAGACAAATAACTAATACCAAAAGCAGCTTCCTGTCGGTTTTTTAATTGACATTTAGCTGCTTTCTTTTATCATCAACAGATCATCTTAAAATCACTTTTTTATAAGGATTCAAATGAAAAAATTATTAGTAATTTTACTCATTGTTGCAGCAGCGTTCAATCCAATTTCAGCATCTGTGTACGCTCCTAACTCAGTGCACAATACTCCACCAATCCATCCTGACTTTGCGCAACTTGGTACCGCTGGATACATCAATGCACTCAATCGCAATGAAGTTACAGCACGAGCTTTAGCTAATTCCATAAACGCTCAAACTCAAATGGCAAAAGGTGCTTCGGTTTTTATGGCTACTGTTATTACCGCTTTTTTAATTAAAAATTTTATTGAATGGTATAAAAAATTTGAAGTAAAAAGCGCACAACAAGAACTAGAAATAGTTGCCATCAAAGCTGAAATTGCTCAAAAGCTTCAAAAAATAGCTACTCAAACACAAAGATAATTGCTCTATCGTTTTTAACTAAAGGCAAAGCTATGTTCAAAAAGTATGCTCTCGTTTCGCTACTTGCATTTTCACAGGCAGCTTATAGTTCAACTCCCGAAGAGAATCAAAATGATGATCCTTCGTATCTTTTTTTAAGAACAACGATCGGTGTAACTGCTGGAGCATTAGGAGGAATTTGTATTCAGAGATCAGCACGAGCACAAGCTCAAGCAAACAAAGCACGAACTAAAAGTTATAGCAGAGCGTTTTCTACCCTAGAAGCAAATGTCTTCAAAGTTGCCGGCGCTGGAAGCCTACTGATATCTGCACTATCCTTACCGGTAGCACCACTATCAATAGAATCTTCAGTAATTGATGTTCTTTTTTGGTCAATTCCAATAAAAGCTTTAGCAGCACTTTCTATTGCAGCGATAAGCGGAACAGCCAATACAGTAAGGTCTTCTATTGCCGAACATACCGCTACCCCTTTAGGACAAAATCTAGAAATCGCTTTAAGTTCAAATCATGCATAATATGAAAATAGTTTATTCGAAATAAAACTACTTTATTCTGCATAGATCAAGATAATTAAAAATAAGCCTATCGTTTGATATTTTTTCAAATGTTAGGCTTATTTTTTTATCTAAACATTTTTATAAAAAACTATTTCTATCACTATTCCCACATTTTAAACATTATTCTAGTTGACATAATCTAAAAATTGATTATTCTAATTGATAATATAAAAACAGTTTCTAAGCCAAACTTATAACCATAGAAATGGAGATTACTATGAAAAAATTACTTATTATTGCCCTAGCAACAACTTTATTTGGAACTACACAGCAGCTACATTCAGCTGACGATGCTTTTTTTAATAGCAGACTCTGTATTCTAGGAGCAGCAGGACTAGCAGCACCAGCAATTGGAGGTTATTTATTTGCACATAGATCACATGAAGCCAATCTTGCTCCAGTCATTGGAATACTAACAGGAACAGGACTTTTAACAGCTGTTTTAATAAACCCTATTTCATCATATTATTCTTCTGCTTATTTTTCAGAGCTTTCTAGTTATCCTATCATAAAAGGGATTGCAACAGGTTTAGTATCAATAACGTCCGCTCACACCATAAGTTCAATGATATTTCTTGCCTCTATACACATTAATCAACCAGCACCAGTACAACCTGTTCAAGCTGCACCAGAATTACCTAAAGAAGATGAAAAGTTCGACCTTTAAAATAGTAATAATTAAAAAATAATGGAGATTATCATGAATAAAAAACAAGTACTCACAGTTACGCCGACCTGTCCTACAAAGCAAAGGTGGATGCTTAGTATCGCCCTAGCAACAACTCTATTTGGAACTACAGAGCAGCTGCATTCAGCTGACAATGTTTCTTTACTCGAAGTTTATGCTACAGGAGTAGCAGGACTAGCAATACCAGCAATTACTGGATATATACATGGAAAAATTAATCCACCACACAATAGCATAACCTTCAACAGTCTCACAAATTTTAGTGGAATGGTCGGAAATGGTCTTTTAGCTGATAGTTTAGCAAAATCTCTTTTTTGTTGTATTCCAAAATCTTTTAATGATCATGAAAAGTTTGCAACAAAAATTGTTTTGGGGTTTTCAATAGTCATAATTGTTCAAAAAATAACCAACAACATATATAGAGCAGCTGCACTTGCAGGCTTTGACGCTAATCACCCAGCACAACCTATTCAGCAAGAAGAACCAATAGCTGGATAAAAAACAATCCGTAACACTTTAGTAAAAATAATGGAGATTATGATGAATAAAAACAAATACTCGCAGTCACACCGACTGGTCCTACAAAGGTTACAAAGCCAAGGTGTATGATTATTATCGCCCTAGCAACAACTCTACTCGGAACCACACAGCAACTACATTCAGCTGACAATAACTACTCAATTCCTTTTTCAGAAGAATTGTTTGTAGCAGGAATAATGACCCCATCTATTCTTGGTCATATCCATGGTACAATGGATCCATCACGCACTATTAGCAAAGGTAGTCTTAAAACAGTTGGCATACTAGCTGGAATAGGTCTTTTGGCTCCTGTTTATGCATCCCCTGTTTCATACGCTTTTTCATCTATTTTTGGTGATACTTTAACTCCTGCACAAAAAGCTGCTTGTATCATAACACCAATTGTAATAAGTGGGTTTGTAAGCACAAAATTGTATAACTATTTTTCTCAAAACTCCTCAACACAGCCTGAAGCAAAAAACGAAAAAACAATTACTAAAGATTAAGACTTGTACTCTAAAACTAGGCGATTATTATGAAATTAAAAAAATTATATGTATTAGCAATAGTGCTATCCACACTAAGCGCACCGTATCAAATACAAAGTGCTTATGATGAAAACAGTCTTGAGCAGCACACAAGTGCTCAATTACAAAGCATGTTTGGTTTTGGTCTTGGCTATTATGCAGGGTCTCTTTTGTATGAAAGAGAAACTCGTCCGAATTATTGGGGATATACTGGAGCAATAGCGATAACTGGCGCTGCCTCTCTTTATTTAGCATCTCATGGACTTTGTACACTATTCGCGAATACCCCACTTGAAAAAGTACTGTATATTGCTTCATCTGCAGCTTTAACTGGAGCTGCCGCGCATAGCGGCTTTAAACATACTCAACAACAACACAACTTAGAATGTGTTAAAAAAATCAGCAAATTTTCTGACCAAGAAAAACAGGTTTATAATAGTTTTTATACAAATATTAAAGCCCTACAAGCATTTTCTCAAACTGTTTTACCCCCAGATGCACATCCAATCATACAAAATATGCAGGAACAATTAAGAGCCGCAATGCCTCATTTTCAAGCAATACTAAATCTTATGGTTGGAGTAGGCAGATACACTATACTGGATGGCATTTTTTATGGTGATACTATCAGAGATGAAATGATCAATGACTTTACATCTTATGCAAATGGATCTTACTCAGACATAAGTATGGATAGACAAAAAAAAATTCTTGCTGATATGTACAATCATTACTTGAGAATCACGCATTTACAGAACATACTCGTAATTGGTTTAAGCAACATAGTAGTGGATTATGATCATCATCGCAGGCTTAATACAGCAGATTATCAAGAACTAAAAAGGTTACTTGAAAACGCCTCTCTAGATTCTTATATTAGAACTTTTGATGCTATTATTACATTTTCTTATAGTACTTTTGATGAAAGTAGAAGATTATACAATGGCATGCTCAAATTCATAACGCCTCTTAAACCACTACCTAGCGCATCCCTTTCTACCAGAGAGCAATGGAATCGATCAAAAAAAGCTTCCACTGGCACACAAGAACAACTAGACGCTCAAGAACAGTGCCCTATTTGTGCAGAAAATTTTACAGAAGATGCAGCAAATAAACTTCTACAGCTTCCTTCTTGTGACTGTAATCCCTCTAGGATCATGCACAGATCTTGTTATTTTGAATATCTAAAACGTTCAGAAAAACCACTTTCATGCCCTTTATGCCGAAAAAACCCTTGCCTTTATCCTAGTCCTTCTTTTCTGGAGCGAGCAGGTGAAAATACTCTTGCTTGCTATAAACAAGCAATCATCTGGGCACCTCTTTTATATGCTGGGTATAGCTGGAATCAGCCACTCGTAAGAGACAGTTGTTTATGCGCTATCGGAAGTGAACTTGCAGTAGAAGCTACTGGCAGGCTTTACGGTTATTATGACCCGTCAAGAAAAATTGTTCGACCATTACTTCGTACTACTGGTCTTCTAGCTGGCATCGGATTATTAACCCCCTGCTATGCACATGTTTTTTCAAAAATAATTGGAAGCGAAACCCCATTAAAACAAGCATGCTCAATTATTGCACCAATCTTACTTGCACTGCACACGAGCAGACATATCTTTAATGATGCTTCAGATCCTGCATATTTACTAAGTAATGAGCCAGTTATAATTCCCGAAGAGGAAGAAATTCCTGTAATAGCTAACGAGCCGAATGCACAAGTTCCTCTACAACAAGAAGTTGCTCAACCACAACTTGCAATTGAGTGGCACCCCTTACATCAACCTGTTATTGCTCAACCGCAACTTGCAATCGAATGGCATCAACCCTTAGATCAAGCTGAAGCAAATGTGGACGAAACTGAAAGAGATGCTGCAGAAAATGAACGTCGTCGCATGCTACGTGCAAACGCAGCATTACAACGAAGAAACCAAGCAAACATTTAAAAACATTACTACTACCAATTAATAAAAAACCATGGAGGTTATTATGAAAAAATTATTTATTATTGCACTTACAGGATCTATGCTGACAACTACTACTCAACTACCTGCTGCTAGCTCTGTTCCTTTCTTAGAAGAATCATCTGTAGTAGCAGTAGGAATGGCAATTCCTTCGATGATTGCTTATGCAGATAGCAAAATTAATCCATCGCATACCATTACCAAAGGTAGTCTTAAAGCCGTCGGTATAACAGCTGGAATAGGCTTTTTAACTCCTGCCTGTGCATATCCTGTTTCATACCTTGTTTCATCTTTGGTAGGTGATACGTTAACTCCTGCACAAAAAGCTGCTTCTATCCTAGCACCGATTGTAGTGAGCGGACTCATAAGCACAAAACTGTATAACTATTTTTCTAAAACAGCCCACAACAATGTAATCCCTGAACAACCACAAGCTGACGCACAGCCTATTGCACCAAACAATAATCCAATACATAACGAGCCCGCACAACCAGAACCTATTCAACCACAACCAGTACCTGCAGCTGATCAATTACCAATTCAAGCTGCTGAATCTGCACCACAACTTCCAGTTAATGTACAACCTGCTATTCCCGCACTCCCACTTGCAACTACAAATGACCCAATTGATCAACCTTCTTGCCCTGAACCTGAAGAATTTTTTGATTCTCGAAGTGATGATGATGATGACAGTAATCCAGACACTCCAGAACTTCCACTTCCTTTACCAATACATCCTTCGGCTATTGAACCTGCCCCAATAATTCAACCAACAATTGAACCAGTCGTTCAAGCACAGATACAACAACCAATAGCACCTTTTATGCCAGCAATTCCTCGAAAAGTACTCGTTCCAATGCTCTATGATTCAATGCATGGTCAGTTTGATGTTGATGCTCAAGAACCAGAACGAACGACAGGCTATAAAGGGCATATGGCCGCTGCTTGCGCAGAAACTGATGATGATAATGAAGAATGGGAACATGTTACCGCTACTGAAGCGGCACTAACATCGCTTCTTACTAAAACTCGCATTCTTTTTGAGCAGGCACAAAAATACCAATTACCCAGTCAAGATGAACTTGAAAAAATTGGTACTGATCTTAAAGAGTCATGGACTCTAATCACACAAATTTCTATGTATTCATTTGAAGATTATTCGCAAATGATCAGTAACAACTTTAAACGATGTAATCTTATAGACGCTCCTTCTTTGCGCATCTGCTTAGGGCTTACACCTACTAATAAACTCACTCAAAGAAATTGTAATTTTTTTAATCGAATAATAAAAGCTATGGAACTATTCAACGAAGATAATGGGGCTAATCAAGAGAATGTCACTTTTTTAAAAACAGCATGTACACAAATTTATAATAATCTTGAAATTCAATATCATAATGAAAATATTTTTACAGATATCCTTAACGCAGTGTTCTTCCAACTTCTCAATAACTCTAGAAAAGCAGTCCTAATATTTGAAAAAATTACTGGTATTGCAAGGCAAGCAAATTATCTTTGTCGCAATGAACACAGCCTTGCCCTATACGATGCGTATGATAAAGGACAAACTGCTTTTTATGCAAAAAAAGAAGAGTACCGAAAAGCTCTTCACGCACTCGATCTAACTATTAATGACACTCAAGAACTGCGTGACTTCATTTTAAACATTAAAGGTGGCCTGATCGATACTGAAACCATTAAAAGAGGCCTTCAATTAACAAGCAGATCATTCAACTAAGATAGAAAATTCATACTATTCATATGTGGAGGTTACTATGAAAAATCATCTCATAAAGGCTTTTTTTATAACGCTCATGCTGCATGGGCAGATTTTTTGCGCACAGCAAACTCAAGAAAATGTTGCAGTACTGGAAGAAGCTTTTGATGGAACACATCAAGCACTGATGGAAACTGCAACTGGATTTCTGCTTTTTAATCTTAATGCTCTTGCTCATGAAATCGATCTGACAACTAACCAAGAGTTTTCTCGATCAGATATCCATATCATTACAAAAGTTCTTGTTAACAGCGCAGCACTCGTAGGCATAATTGCTGTACTTTCTCAGTCATATGAGCAAGGGGCTACCCACCGCTATCACTGTATACGAGCAGTAACAGGAGCATCTTTAAATGCAATGAGTCGTATTTCTGGAAATCTTTTGAAAAAATGTCTTATCAGAAGTCGATTAAATATTTTTAGACCAACAGTTGATCAGATAGAATCGTACGACACTCCCTGTTTTTGCTTAGAAGAAGACAGCGATGAAAAAATCAGCCATTTTACTTGTGGACATCATCTTCATACAGCCTGTTACAACCAACTTAAAGAGACCTGCCAGCTTTGCCCACTGTGCAGAAAAGAACTTATCCCTGTGCGAGGCGAATAATTGTATAGATAGTTTTATTGATTACGTTATACTTTCCCATTATTTTATTTTTATTTATTAAAATTTGGGGAAAATACATGAAAACAAACAATGTAATGCTCATGAGTATGATTATTTTACTTTCAAACGCAGACAGTTTTTGCTGTGACCAACAAGAACCTTTCAGCTCTCAATTCGAATTAACAAAAACAGTTGTTCGGCCCTTACTGGAAGCAGGAGTAGGTGCAGCTTTTTATAATCTTACAAAGCTTGCTCTAGAAACAGAGTTTTCTAAAGATTTTTTAGAAGACCCTCGTAAAATACTCAGTCAAAAAGAAAAACGTATCATTAAAAATACTATTTTAAACAGCTTGACCATTACTGGAATGATGGCGATTCTTTACATGACTCCAAAACATTCAGCCGTACCAACAGCTGATGAAGCTGTTATCTATGCATTTCAAGGGGCGGCAGCACAAGCTCTCTGGGACCTTTCAGGAGCTGCCTATGAATGGTACACAAAAAAAGACACTTATGTATCAAGCGTTATGGATGAATCTGAAAAAATTAAACATCTTTAAAAAACTTAACGACTTTCAATATGAGAATGATCGATTAACCTGTTTTTCTTTTTTTAAATCAGATAGTAATCACTTTTTAGTCTAGATAGTAGTTTGGAGTTAAGATGAAAAAAAATATCCTCACAGCCTTGTTCATACTGTTATGTTCACTACATTCGCAATCTTTTTCGGCAGAACTACCCACCAGTTATCTTATTGGGTTAATCGCTGGGCATAGTGTTGCTGGAATTACTAGCTTTAAAGGGATGTCTTATCTATTTGATCAAACTGATCAAATGCGAGAAGCAGTGTTAGAAGAAAGAGCAACTTATAAAGATACTATAAAACAAGCATGCATTCTTTCTGGAGGCCTAATAATGTATGTCAGTCTTATGAAAGCTTATGAAAGTATTGTTTTAAATGATATAGACCCTAAAGATCGTCCCCTACTGTATAGTTCTATAACAGGAGTTGCCTGTTCATATTTTAACCATTATTTTCCAGAAAAATTGGCCCTCTCAAAAACATACTTACAGCATCATTTTGAAAAAAGCAGATTCAATATTTTTAGACCAACACTTAACCAAATAAAGTCATATGAAACTCCCTGCTTTTGCCTGCAAGAAGATAGCGATGAAAAGATGAGCCATTTTACCTGTGGGCATCATCTTCATGAAACATGTTATGATCAATTTAAAGAGACATCCTCACACTGCCCTTCCTGTAGAAAAGAACTTATTCCTGTACGGGGTGAGTGATTAAAGATTTTAGCAGATTTCCCTTATGGTTATGATGTCCGCGTTTTAATGCCTTTAAGACAAATTTTTTTCATTCTTTAGCAGACCTACATCTTGTACAAAAGTATCAAAAAAAAAGCCCGAGCTTTTACACTCAGGCTTTATAGTTTTAAAACTATTTTAATGCATATCGCACTAAACAGAATTAAAGATTAGTACATTCCGTGCATGCCGCTCATTCCTGAACCGCCTGCTTGTGGCATTGTTTCTTTCTTTTCATCTGGAATATCGCAAATGATCGTTTCAGTAGTGATCATCAAACCAGCAATCGAAGCTGCATTTTGGAGTGCAGAACGAGTTACTTTTGCAGGATCAACAATACCAGCTTTGATCATATCAACATATTCACCGGTCTTTGCATCAAAACCGATTTCTCCTGATGCATGACGAACTTTATCGACAACTACAGAACCTTCAAATCCTGCATTTTGTGCAATAATACGAATCGGTTCTTCAAGAGCGCGCCGAACAATATCAATACCAAGCTTTACATCGCCTGTTGCTTTAATCTGTTCAACAAGTGATTGCGCACGAAGAAGAGCAATCCCTCCACCAGCAACAATACCTTCTTCAACAGCAGCACGAGTTGCATGGAGCGCATCTTCAATACGATCTTTCTTTTCGCGCATTTCAGTTTCAGTAGCTGCACCAACTTTGATAACTGCAACACCACCTGCCAATTTAGCAAGGCGTTCTTGCAATTTTTCTTTGTCATAGTCTGATGAAGTATTTTCGATTTGCATTCTGATTTGTGCAACACGACCTTTGATCATTTCTACTGAACCAGCACCATCAATGATTGTAGTGTTATCTTTAGTGATGATGATTTTTTTAGCAGTACCAAGATCTGAAAGAGCCAAGTTTTCGAGTTTGATTCCAAGTTCATCAGAAACAACTTTACCACCTGTTAAGGTTGCAATGTCTTCAAGCATCGATTTACGACGATCACCAAAACCAGGAGCTTTTACTGCAACAACATTGAGTGTTCCACGAATCTTGTTAACAACGAGTGTTGCAAGAGCTTCCCCTTCAACATCTTCTGCAATAATCAAAAGTTGTTTTCCAGCTTTTGCTACTTGTTCAAGAACAGGAAGCAATGACTTCATAGAAGTGATCTTTTTTTCATGCAACAAAATAACTGCATTATTTAAATCAGCTTCCATTTTTTCTGGGCTCGTTACAAAGTAAGGTGACAAATAACCACGATCAAACTGCATACCTTCAACAACTTCAAGTTCATTGTGCATACCTTTTGCTTCTTCAACAGTGATAACACCATCGCGTCCAACACGTTCCATCGCTTCTGCAATTTGCTCACCAATAACGGTATCTGAGTTTGCAGAAATAGTAGCAACTTGTTGAATTTCTTCTTTTTTACTTACTTTTTTTGATGATTTTTTGATGTATTCAACAGCAACTTCAACCGCAAGTTCAATACCGCGCTTCAGTTCCATTGGATTTGCACCAGCAGTAACGTATTTGTTACCTTCTCTAAAAATTGCTTGAGCCAACACAGTAGCTGTTGTGGTACCATCACCAGCAACATCAGCTGTTCTGCTTGCAACTTCTTTAACAAGTTGAGCGCCCATATTTTCAAGCTTGTCTACCAAATCAATTTCTTTAGCAACGGTTACACCGTCTTTAGTAATTGCTGGAGAGCCAAATGATTTATCATAGGCAACATTTCTGCCTCTGGGCCCAAGAGTCACTTTAACCGCATCTGCAAGAGTATCGACGCCACGACGAATTTTTTCGCGTGCTTCTGCGCCAAATACTATTCTTTTTCCTGCCATGAGGATTCCTTTCTCTAGTTCATCATTACGCATACACGAAATGAAAAATCTACTTAGTATTGCTTACTTTCAACGACACCAAGAACATCTTCTTCACGAAGAACAATGTGCATATCATCCACATCTGTTCCTGCATATTTACCAAAGAAAACGACATCTCCAATTTTAACTTGAAGAGGAATGCTTTTACCTGTTGTATCAATTTTACCAGAACCTGTTGCTATAACTTTTCCTGTTTGACCTTTTTCTTTTGCACCTTCGGGGATATAAAGTCCACCTTGCGTTCTTTCATTAGCTTCAAGACGCTGAACGTACAATCGATCATAGAGCGGGCGAATTTTATCAGTCATTGTGAAAAATCCTTTCTGTTTAAAACAGTTTGCAGATGGCTACTTACACACCTACACCCCATTATACTTTTTATAATGAGACCTAGTATAAAGCAAAAAAAAATGAGTGCAATTTTTTTATAGAACAACACTAAGATTTTCTAAAAAAACAGGCTTAAATAATGTTATAACGGGATTAACAACAGCCGGTCCTTGTTTTATCTATTTTACAGCATGATTCGTCTTGATTAGAGCCGCATGCACCACCAGGGCAAAGGCCGGCACCATGCACTGCTTTTTTTAATTTATCATGAGTTGGTTGATACAAATCAAACATATTACCACTTGGATCTGCACAAGAAACCATAATCCCGTGCGTTGCAACAGTAGGCTCATTTAAGAAAACAATACCTTGTTCTTGTAACGTTTTATACGTTGCCACAACATCTGTTACCTGAAAAACAAGCCCGGAATGACTCCCTTTAGTCGCTTGAAAAACATGCTCTGAATGGTCCCCTTTTGCTGCTATTTTAGATGGGCAGAGTCCAATTTTTATTCCCCCAGCTTCAAGCTCACTCCACTTGCCAGGAATGTGAAAAATCAATTTTAAACCAAGTTTTTTGTAAAACTCTGTACCCACTGCAAGGTCTTCTTGCATCAGAATAACCATATAAACACCGATAACAGCTTGACTCATAAAATCATGCACCTTTGACAAAAATAATGAATAATAGTGCTCAGTCTATCAATCAAAAGTATTTTTAAAAGCGTATCAAACTCCTTTTTTAGTTTTAAAGCTCAACTAAACATACGCTAGCAACTCGATAAATAAATATCCCTTAGAAGCTAATGACAGTAGTCATTAATCTAAAAAACAATATATTACACCGCCATCTGACAAAAAGGTTGAGAAAACTTATGAAAACCAACCAACTTCAGACAAATAAAAAACCAAGTTTTTTCAATGTTTTTTGAAATGATTCTGAATCTTTAAAGAGAATACCTAGATCAAAACCATTACGAACCGCTGCTTCAACATTTATAGGTTGATCATCTACAAAAATACGTAATCTGTAAGGCCCAGGATTATTTTCAAGCAATTGTTGATATGCCTTAGAATCAGGTTTACCTATCCAATAGTTGGCAACCGAAGGAGTAAAATTTTTTTCCTGTTTTAAAAATCTAATTGCCCATTGATAATCTTTTATTTCTTGAAAACTTCTTGTTTCATGCTTATCTTCTTCAAAAAGCTGAATCTGTTTTGAAAGCCAAGAATCACCCATATTTGTACAAACGACGTTTTTAATTCCCTGTTTTTCCAATCCCTGAACGATAGTAGCAACCGCGTGATCAAGATGATACATTTCTGGATACAACCATTCCAACCTACTTACTACATCTTCAGCCGCTTGTTGATTGTTTGGAAAAACATCACGCGCAACAATACGATATGCTCTATGCAATAACAGAGCGTTTTTATCCGATGCACGAGCAGAAAGCTTCAACTGTTTTGCCATATGAAATGCTCGATAGTAATCACTAAACACAATAACGGTATACAGAAACCCTCTACTCCACACAAATTTTAAAAACTTATACATCAAAGCTTTAAAAGAAATAGGCTTAAGAAGAACATCATTAAGATCCCAGGCAAAAAAAGACTTTCTGATATCACTTTCTGTTAAAAGACATTTCCCATTGATATCAAAAATACCTTCAGAAAATCTCTTTTTAGCATAAACAAGTAATAGTGGGTCATCCCAAACAATCTGCCTATCGTGAACCCCATAACTATCCTGAAATCCAAAAAAAATTCCTATACCTACATACCACCAAATCCCATTTACCCCTTTAAGCATATAATCCCCCTTTTTATGATTACGGTTAACAGTCTATGCGTACTAGAAGCTTCTGCTTTACAACTCTATCACAGTAAGACTGCCCAATGGAATAAATTCATTTTGAATAAAAATAAAAGCGAGTTTTGTGCCATCAGAGTTCTAGTCAAATACTTACATCCAAAGTATCAGCCAAAAATCATACGCGTCAATCGGTTCAGGATTGTATTAAAGCGCTCAACCAGTTGTTGATTATGGAGTTCTAGGTCAATTTGGTATAGTGGGATAATAGAATCATTTATTTTTAATGCTTATAACCCACCCAATGCGTTATACAGTTCGTCAGGCATTATCTTTAAGATATCTGCAACCTGCTTCCAACGTTTTGTGATATACGCAACGGATAGTTTATTCTGAATGGCTTCCATAATATCTTGAGAAGCATCACCAAGAGAATCAACCCAATACGCATGAGGATATTTTTCAAGAAAATTAGGATCTTCTAAACTATTAATCCAACCAGGCATAATATCAGTAACAGTTATCGGAATCTTTTTTTGCATAAAATAATTTCGCTTTGCTTCCATATAGCGAGAACAGAATGATTTTGCTGCTGAATATTCTGGAGCAAAAGCAATTCCCCTAAGCCCATCAATCGAAGAAAAACCAACAAAATGCCCGTGCTGCTGACTTTCAAAAAAAGTAAACCCAACATCTGCCAAAGCATAAAAACCTAAAATATCTGTATCAAAAACAGCCTTGCTTGATGATTCCCTAAAACCCGTAACCGTTATAATCAAAAGATCTAGACCACCCATTTCTTCAATCAACTCTTTGAGCGCCTTTACCGCTTCTTGCGGTTGAGCAACATCCATTTGCTTAATAAAAGAAGGTCCTACAAGTTCCTTTTGCAACACTTCCAAAAGAGGTAATCTCCGAGCTGCAATACCGACAACATAACCATCACTACTCAGAAGCTTAGTAACTGCGCGGCCCATACCAGAACTAGAACCAATAATAATCGCCCGTTTTTCGCTCGCAAAACTTACATGAATTAAACACAGCAAACTCATAATTACGACATAATTATTTTTTAACATAAGTATTTCTTTCTTTTTCAATCACTTATAACACTACTTCTTATAAATAATGATTCATACATAAAATGTTTACGTAAAAAAATAAAACTATCTTACCAATAGTTTTTGTAAAAACTTGCAAAAACTATCTATTTCACAGAAAATAGCACTTCTTATTTGTGGTTTCTTTAAAAAAAGAAACCTTATTTTTTTGCCAAATTTTCAATTTTTTGATTATTTTTCCACATTAAGTTCACGTTAATTACTGCAAACCAGGTTTATTATGAAAAATATTTTAATCGTCACCGCACTACTCACAATCACTCTAACTATGCAATCAGCAAAAGTTTTTTATGAAATAGAAGGTCAAGAAGCTGTACACGCTCTAGTATCACTTGCACCCCAACCGGTCTTATATCCAAAAGCAAAGACTGTTAAACCCATGTCTTTTGGATGTCATGGTTGCGAACAAAAATTTGTTACAGCCAAAATCAGAAATAGCCATATACAGGAAACACATAAAAACTTTGCTAAATGTATCTATTGTGCATTTTTTTTCATAAGCCTTAGACAACATCAAAGACATTGTTATTTTAAAAGATCAAATATGTATTTTCAGGAATAAATAAAGTTCAAAAACATCAGGTTTAATTTTATCATGAAATACACTATAAAAAAGAAGTTTCCAAAGCACTAAGTCTACAGTGTGATCACAGTTGCCAGATCTATGTTCCTGTAGCCGACGCTCAATAGTATTGGTTTTACCAATGCAATAACTGAAATCGCGCTCACTTTGTAACGAATAAAGGAAGTATATGAAACAGCTTTGTTTGGAGATTTTTGGTGTGCCCGGCTGGATTCGAACCAGCGACCTACGGATTAGAAATCCGTTGCTCTATCCAACTGAGCTACGGGCACCTGAAATTTTTTCAAAAGTTCGTTTAGTATAAGGGATATAACCTGTTTTTTCAAATCATTATCAAGAACAGCTTAAACCAATTAAACTTACGATTAAATCTCAATCTCAAAAGGGCTCTAATGCTTTGTAGCATATTTTAAATAGTAATTCACAAAAACCTTATCCCTCAATAAGCTTATTTCTCTATATACACATATTCAAAATAATAAAATTTTGACATTTTTCAAATAACACATATACTAATAGAAATTATATATATCAGTTTTTATCTTTTTAAAATGGAAAAAATCATGAAAAAAAATACTCTTATACTTCTTGGCTGCTTAACAAGTTGTTTTTCAGTACTACAAGGCAGTCAGCTTATACGTGCTGCTGTATATTCAAAATTGGAAACAATTCAAGTGCTTATTACATCTAGTACTACTATTAATTTTCAAGATGAAGCTGGTTGCAGCGCTCTTATGATGGCTGTAATAATGCATCGACCAGCCAACATACTACAAGCTTTTATTGATGCTCATGCTGATGTTAATCTGCAAGATAACCATGACATGACTGCTTTAATGTATGCTGCATGTAATGGAAACGATAGTAACATACAAGCTCTTATCGCTACCCCTTCTATCGATCTTAATCTTCAAGATAGGAATGGGGATACTGCTTTAATGCTTGCTATACAAAATCTTAATATGCCAGCCGCTCTTATTCTTATTGCTGCTGGTGCTGATATTTATCTTCAAAATAATGCGGGAGACTGTCCAGCACGACTATTAATGAAAGAAGACAAATCAAAAACAAAAACGATTGCTAGAGGGGTATTTTAACCCTTTACTTATCTTTTTAAATGGAGAAAATCATGAAAAAAAATATTCTTATAACACTTGTCTGCGCAATAAGCAGCTTTTCAGCACTGCATGCTAGTAATTTAACAATGGCTGTCGGACTCAATGATATTCGATCTGTACAAGCTTTTATCAGAAACGGCACTCTTCTAGATACCGTAAATGGTCTTGATCATACGCCTCTTATGGTAGCTGTACTTGCAGGATATTGTCCTATTGCGCAAATTCTTATTAACGCTGGCGCTACTATAAATTTTCAAAACCAAAACGGTGAAACTGCTCTTACCATAGCTGCACACGTCAGCAATCTTGCTACAACGCAAGCTCTTATCGCAGCTGGTGCTGATGTAAACCTTCGTGGAATTTACGGTCAAACCGCTCTTATGATAGCTGCAACTAGAAACTGTACGCCTCTTGTGGAAACTCTTATTCGAGCTGGAGCTGACCTCTATATTCAAGATGATTTCGGTCGTTGCCCTGCACGTATACTGATGAAAGAAGATCGATCAAGAAAAAAAGATCTTGGCAAAGGTCTAGTCTAACAATTACTAAAAAACCCCAGCTTTTAAAATTCTGGGGTTTTTCATATACCTAAAAAATAATTACTTACTCTCTATTTTGCTTTTCTTTTGCTTCCCTTCTCATGAATGCAGGAACATCAAGATCATTGATATCAATCATCCCAACTGTACCTGTTGAAAAAGAATCTTTTTGTGTTTTAACAGCTTCACTAGTAGCTGCCGAAGCTAATTGCTCATTCTGCTCATTAGCTTTTGGGACAAGCCTTAAAGACTCTTCTAAACGTAATGCTTCTTCTTCTTTTAACAAAAGCTCAAACTCTTCTTCTTCTGTAAGTGGTTTAATCGCACAAGATTGTTCCACTGAAACTATTTTTTCTGTTTGACAACAAGCGCCATCTATACGATCATTTCCGATCGCTAGCTCTTTTTTTGCGACTGGTAAAACAATAACTTCTGGTGATGCTACTTGTAGTTTTTGCTCAATAACTACTGATTCTTCTTGAAAAGGTTTAAGTTCCTGAACAGGCATAACTGGTGCATGAGATGCAGCCTGCTGTACCACTGGAACTTCTTGCTTTGCCTCAACTACAACTACAGCAGCAACAGGAGCCTGTAACTCTTGCCTAACTACTTCAACTCTTTCAACATTTTTTTCAACCACACTTACCGGCTGTTTTTGTTGATGAAGTCTAACAGGGGTATAGAACACTGACTCTTTTTCTAATGCTTTTCTTTCTAACTGCACGCCAGAAAGTTCAGTTGCTATCACCGTAACTGAAACTTCATCTTCCAAAAGTGGATCAATAACAGAACCTACAATGATATTTGCATCTTGATCAGCAAGTTCATAAATAACTGATGCCGCTTCACTCATTTCATGAAGTCCCAAATTAAGACCACCGGTAATGTTAAGAAGTACTGCACGAGCACCTTGTATACTCATATTTTCAAGAAGAGGAGAAGAAATTGCTTCCAGAGCAGCCTTTTTTGCACGACCAGGACCAGATGCTCTTCCTGTGCCCATAACAGCAAGCCCTTTATCTTTCATAATTCCACTGACATCTGCAAAATCAACATTGATATAACCAGCGCCCGTAATAATATCTGAAATGCTTTTAACTGATTGATTTAGAATTTGATAAATCATACCAAATCCATCCATCATTGATGTTGAATTATCAGTAACTTCTAAGAGTTTTTGATTAGGAATAACGATCAGTGTATCTGCAAGCCCTTTGATCGTGTCTAATGCTTGATCTGCAATAGCAGCTCGACGCTTACCTTCATGAGCAAAAGGTTTTGTAACAATAACAATCGTTAAAATTCCTTTTTCTTTTAAGGTGCGAACAATAACAGGAATAGCTCCTGATGCTGTCCCTTTACCCAAACCACCTGTTACAAACACAATGTCCGCATCGGCAAAAGAATCTATAATTTTGTCGATATCTTCTTCAGCTGCTCGCTTACCTACTTCTGGATTTGCTCCTGCACCAAGACCTTTTGTTGATTTTGGTCCAAGTTGAATTTTTACTTTTGCAAGTGAATTTTCAAGCGCTTGGACATCAGTATTTGCAACATAAAATTCAACTCCTTTAAGACCTGATTTGATCATAAAGTTTACAGTATTTCCCCCAGCTCCCCCAACCCCCACAACTTTAATCCGGGTTGTTGAGTTTTGATCTTTTTCTTGTTCATCAAAAAGTATCATTTTCTTCTCCTCTTTTATACGTCTAAAAGAAGTCAGAAACCCAAGATTTCATACGCATTAAAACTCCAGAAAGACCTGCATAATCTCGATTGTGTGCATGTAAAGAACGTTGCTTATTAAGAGCACACAGCAAAAGACCGTACCCTGTTGCATACATCGGACTTTCAAGAATTTCAGGATCATTATGCGTAATACGAGGATGACCAATGCGAGCAGGAACACCACAGATTTCTTGCGCAACATTAGAAAGTCCTTCAAGGAGACTACCACCACCAGTAATCACAAGTCCTGAAACTAAAAAATGTCCTAGCTTACGTGTTATCAGTTCTTCGTGCACTAACGAAAGTAGCTCTTTGCTGCGAGCTTCTAAGATTTCGGCAATTTCACTCATCTGTACCATCCGCATTGTTCCCCCTTGGACCATTTCTGCTTCAACACTGAAATCCTGTTCTAACAGAGCAGCCGTTGCAAGTCCATACTCTCGCTTAATCCGTTCTGCATCCTTTGATGTAATGCGAAGTCCCACCGCCAAGTCATGAGTAAAGTGATTTCCAGCAACAGAAATCACCTTTGTGTGAATAATACTTCCTTCATGATACAACGCTAAATCAGTCGTTCCTCCACCGATATCAATCATTGCAACACCAAGTTCACGCTCATCTTGATTAAGAACAGCTTCAGCAGAAGCAAGTTGTTCAAGAATAAGATCTTGCACTCTTACCCCAGCCTGCTCACAACAAGTGACTAAATTTTGCACCGAAGTCACTGACCCAGTAATCATATGAATTTGAACTTCAAGGCGAACCCCAAACATACCAAGAGGATCTTGAATCTTATCCTGCCCATCAATGCTGTAATACTGCGGTAAAACATGTAAAACTTGTTGTCCTTCAGCAAGGGGAACCGCTTGAGCTGTCGCAATAACTGCCGCTATATCTTCCCGAGTAACTCCCTTTTTTCCAATTGGAACTGCTCCATAGGCATTACGAGATTGAATATGAGCACCCGATACTCCAACAACTGCTGAATCTATCGTAATATTTGCCATAAGTTGCGCTTCTTCAACCGCTTTTTTAATAGAACGAACTGTTTTAGCCATATCAAAAACAATACCTTTTTTAAGCCCCTCAGAAGGAACACGTCCAATACCAAGCAGCTCAACCTCTCCATCTGCAAGTTGTTGCCCAATAAGAACACAAATTTTTGTTGTCCCCACATCAATTGCAGTCACAATACGATCAGAAAATATTTTTTTCATGTTTTTCCCCCTTCAAAAACTATTATTTGATTTTTAAACCTCAGATCGATAATCCAATCTCTTTTTTGTCCCTTAGAAACTGGTATTCTCGCTTGTAATGATTCTTTCAATTGGATGCATTCTCGCTGCAAAAGTAGCTCAACCGAAGAATCGGCAGAACTCAAAAGCACAGTTCGTGAATCATCTTTTTTATCCCTGAAATAAATACGCGACTTAGTAACCCATTCTACCGCATACTGATCTGTTATTGCATGAGAAAGATTTTTTACGTAAGAGCCCCATTCATCAACAGAAGCACCTTTTTTAACAGTAATATGTGGCAAGTTTTTTAAAACAGAACTCAACCACATACTTTGATCAGTCAAATGATACGATGAAGTAAGAATTTTTTCTGAATTAATGCAGCAACAGGGGTCAGAAATCGCTAAAGAAACCTTGTATACTGAGTTTTTTGTATGCTCAAATGATACTTTTTGAATCCAAGGAAATGTTTTTTGTAATTGATCTGCACAAGCTTTACATGATGAATAACCAGAGGAATGCTTATTAAAAAAATGTTGTATTTTTTCAATAGACTGCTCTGATAAAAGAGACTTAACATGACAAGACGGTACACATAAAAATGTAGGCCGACATACAGTTTTTACTCGTATATCTTCCCAATATCGCCACCCTAAAAGAGCGCTCAAACTCATACCTAAAAAAACGCTTATGACTACACCCTTTTTCACACCCTTTTCCCCCAAGCAGTGCCTGTAAGATCTCTCTCTTTTTATAAGGTTTTTGATGCATAATAGTCAATAATTTTTTCCAAAAGCACGATTTTTAAGGCTAAAAGAAGTTTTGATTTATTCGCTTTTAAAAGCAATGAGCGAAAGCAAAATGCCAGCAGCAACAGAAGCATTATAAGAAACATCAGTGCTTTTTTGTGGCAATGTAACAATGGTTCCCGTCTTTAGTGCGACAGGAGAAACACCAGTACCTTCACTTCCAATAACTAAACAAAGCGGTCTTTTGTATTCGATTGTATGAGCATTTGCATCTTTACTCAGTGCAGCAACATACACGTTATAACCAGCTTCTCTTAATTCAGCTAAAGCAACAGCAGGCGATATTGCCATATAAATGTTCATGCGCTCTGCAAGACCAGCCGAAGCTTTAAGTGCTGCGCCATTTAAAGCGGCACCTTGTCTTTGCATAAGAATAACCCCATCAGCACCGGTACAATACGCAGAACGAATAATAGCTCCCAAATTTCTAACATCCTGAATTCCATCAAGCATAACCAAAAATTGTTCTTTTTTAGGGTCAAAGAATTTTTTACGATAAGGAAACGGTTCTGCTAGAACAGCAATTCCCTGATGGTCGGTGGTACCAATACGCTCAGAAAGCGCTGGTCGAGACAATCTATGAATAGCATAAGGATACTTTGGCAAAAGTGGTTCTATCTGCTCCCACAATTTTGGTTCATTGACAAGCGTCAACACATCGTAAATTTTTCGCTTTTTTTGAGCTAAAAGTTCACGAACAGGATGTACTCCATAGACCAATTCCATTGCTACTTTTTGGGAATTTTTTTTCACGTTTTTGCCACCGTTTTAGAAATTTGAAAGATTTTTCTAGTATACCACACCCAAAAAACATAGAAAGAATGAACTCTGATTGCATTTTTTCAGAAAAACCCTATCATTTTGATCGTTATGAATTACTATTTATAAAAAATTACAAACAAAGCTGTTCCTGCAAGAAATTGCATTTTTTAAAAATAATCTCTTTACCTTCTCACAAAGGAACCCCTATGCATAAAACCACCTTATTTTCACTCCTTATTCTTTTAAGCTCGTCTACTTTTTATGCATCATCATGGAAATTTGTAGAAACATCTCAAAGATCTTCACGCGCTAATTCTGAAGCCAGCGTAGACGATCTCTCTGAAGACAACACAGACAATTCAGAACTCATAAGAATTAGTGCTTTAACAGATGCTCAAAGAGAAGCCTCGCCTGATGTACCAGCCTACAAAAATTCAAGCTCGCAAACAAATGAGTCAAGCATAAAAAGAATACCCCGCTACCTTGATGATATTGAAAATGACAACAAAGAAATAAGTAAAGAAGCACAAGAAAAAGCGCTTGCCCTCTTAGAAAAAGCTGGAGTTATAAAAAAAGAACCTGAACTCTCTGGAGGAACTCGCCTTGTAGGCAATTTTTTACTTCTTACTGGTAGCGTCGCGTTATTCGCATATTCAGCAACAAGAACAACGTATAACTGGGGTTACGCGTCTTTTTTAGGGGATAATTTACCTCAATTTTTTGGAAGCACTTTGAAAGAATTAAGAACAGTAGTTATGGCGACTAGCGGATTTATGGGCCTTGCAGCTTTAAAAGAACTATGTGAAGAAAAACGGCCTATTACCTATCAGCTTCAGCTTCAGAAGAAATAAGCTAAAAAACTTTTAAAAAGGCAGACTGTATTGCGTTTTAATGAAAAAACCTTACATTAAATTCATGTTGTTTTCATTACCAAGGAATTCTTATGAAAAAAAATATACTGTTTATTGCAACATTTTTTGCTCTTTCTGCACAACTCGTTGAAGCTGCTGAAGCTCCAAAACAGGACCCCAATAGCGCAATAGCTTTTAATGAAAAGCTGAAAGCTACTAGTCGATTTGTAGATCAAGCGACTCAAATGAACCCTACTGATATATTTTCAGAGCGTTTTATGACTAAATACATAATCGCTTCACAGCAAGAAGAAACTGTTTTGCATCCTCAGTGCTCCGTAATTAAATTAGTTGCTACGTACTCAAAAATTGTTAGCGACAAATGTGATCGAAAACCAAGCAGGAACCCTAAAAAAATAAGTCTTGATGAGAGTCGGAAAGATGCTGAAAATAAACTCGAAACTCAAATAGATTCTATAGCAACTGAAGAAGAAAAACGTAAATCAGCAAGAACATGCCCTTGTATCGGTGTAGAAAAATCTAAACATGATACTATTCTCCTTTTAGTACAAGCATACGATGAACGTCTTTTTGCTATTGAACAAGAACTTGATGCTATTAAAGACGAACAAGATGAGTTAGAAAGTTAACTGAAAAATATTTATGAAAAAAAACATACTCTACGTCACTGTAATTCTTATTATTAGAATCGGGCTACTTGAAGCAGCTGAAGCACCGCAAGAAAATTCTAGTAGTTCGATAATTTTTAATAAACGCTTACAAGCTTTTGCTGGTAAATGTGCAGATAAAGAAATTCAAACAACCCATGATTCTCTTTTTTCGGAACATTTTTTAAGTAAACACCTGATTCCAGCAGAGCAATTTACCAGTCATAGATTATGCTTTATACATGGTTCAGTCAGCGGATATGCATGCAATCTACAAAAAAAACTAGATCTCTTTTATGACGAAAAAATCAGAAATACAAATATAGAAACAACACTACGTAATTACTGTGGTGAAATAGTACAAAAATGTGAGGACATACATTTTGCATTTGTAGATCAAAAAGAAAAATTAATAGCTGCTCATCAACAAAAACCTGGATTCCAGTACAACTGTCATTGCGATATTGATTCAAAAAAATCTAATGGTGATGATGATGCCTTCTTATTTTTACTCCATACGGCTGATAAAAGTTATTTTGCTATTGAACAAGAACTTAATGCTATCGAAGCACACCTTCAAGCACTAGAAAGTTAATCTCTATGACAAGCCACAGTTGGATTGAAATAAGTAAAAGCGCATTGCTTCATAATATCAAGCAATACAAGCAATTACTTTCACCCCACACTGTTCTTGCGCCGGTCATTAAGGGAAATGCCTATGGCCATGGAATGATTGAAGTTGGATCGATTTTAAACGAATCTCCACTCGTTGATTATCTCTGTGTGGTAAGTTTGTCTGAAGCAGTTACCTTACGAAACAACGGAATCACTAAGCCTCTTTTAGTCTTGAGTTTTCTTGATGCGGACTTTGAAAAAATAGCTACCGAAACAATTGACGTCGTTCTCTATGATCTGCCAACAGCACTCGAACTTAATAGTATTGGGCAACGACTTAGTAAACGGATTTCGGTCCATATAAAAGTTGATACTGGTCTTTCCCGTTTGGGCATTCACTACACCCAAGCTTATGAATTTATTATGCAATGCGCACAGCTTTCTCATATTGAAATACACGGTATTTTTTCTCATTTTGCTGCATCTGAACGAAGCGATCTTTCATTTTCTCATGTACAACTTGAACGATTCCATAACGTGATTGAAAGCATAGAAACGACAAGTAAACTCTTTATTCGTTACAAACATTTTGCCTGTTCAGCAGCAATTACTTCACTACCAGAAAGCCACTTCACTTTTGCTCGATTTGGAATTTCTACGTACGGACTTTGGTCATCAGTTGAAAACAAAGTACGCACAGAACTACTATATCGTAACTTTTCTTTGCACCCTGTTATGGAATGGAAAACTCGTGTGGTCGCTCGAAAAACGGTCCCTGCTGGAAGTTTTATTGGCTATGATTGCACGTATCAAACAACTACACCAACTGAAATTGCAACGCTTCCTATCGGCTACTGTGATGGCTACAATCGAATGCTTTCAAATCAAAGCCATGTCAAAATAAAAAATAAAATGTTTCCTATTCGCGGACGCATTGCAATGAATTTATGTATGGTTGATGTAACTCAAGATCCAAGCATTCAAAT